>DATEHJ010000306.1:0-10418 GCA_035279645.1 Gemmatimonadaceae bacterium | reverse complement strand
GTCTGTTGTACGCACGCGTTGGCACGCCGCATTGCCCGAACTGCGGACGGCCTGTGCAGCGGCAGAGCGCTGGGCAGATCGCCGACATCATTCTCGCGTGGCCGGATGGCTCGCGCATCGAAGTGCGAGCGCCGCTCGTTCAGGGAAGAAAGGGCGAGTTTCGCGAGCTATTCGAGACCGTGCGCAAGCAAGGCTTCATCCGCGCCTACGTCGACGGCGAACTGATCGAAGTCTCCGATCCTCCGAAACTCAACCGTCGTCAGAATCACACGATCGAAGTCGTGGTCGACCGACTGGTGGTGCGCGCCGCCGATCGCGGACGCCTCGCCGATTCACTGGAGACGGCGCTCAAGCTGGCCGACGGCCTTGTCCAGGTGAGCAGAGCGGACGATGAGCACGTCGAGCTCTTCTCCGAGCGCTATGGTTGTCCGACCTGTGGGATCTCGCTCCCCGAGCTCGAGCCGCGACACTTCTCCTTCAATTCGCCATTCGGTGCATGTCCCGCCTGCGGCGGTCTCGGGACGCGACGACGCGTGAGCGAGGAGCTCATCCTCGGCGATTCGCGCATCTCGATTCTCGAGGGCGTGATCATTCCCTGGGGAGAGCCGCAAGGTTATTTGCGCAAGATCGTTTTACCGGCACTCGCTAGGCAGTTCAAGTTCGATCTCAATGCGCCGTGGGGACAGCTGCCGAAGAACGTGCGAGACACGATTCTCCACGGCGACGGCGGAAAGAAGAAGGGCGAGTTCGAGTGGGAGGGGGTGCTCTCCAACATCGAGCGTCGTTATGCGGAAACGGACTCGGACACGGTGCGTGCCGAGCTCGAGGCGTACATGCTGGCCGTGCCCTGCGGCGAGTGCGGTGGACGGCGGCTCAAGCGCGACGCCCTCGCCGTGACCGTCGCCGACCGCAACATCGGCGAGCTTACGGAGTTGCCGGTTACGGAAGCGCTGAATTTCTTCGAGCGCGTGCCCTTGCGCGGCGATGGGCGTCCAGGTGTCGACGCCGAAATCGCAGGGCCGATCCTCAAAGAGGTTCGCGAGCGGCTACGTTTTCTGGTCGACGTCGGATTGGACTACCTGACGTTGGGGAGAGCGGCAGAATCGCTGTCCGGCGGCGAAGCGCAGCGCATTCGTCTCGCGACGCAAATCGGCTCTCGGCTCGTCGGGGTGTTGTACATTCTCGACGAGCCGTCGATTGGACTCCATCAGCGCGACAACGCGCGCCTGATCGCGACGTTGGAGCAGCTCCGCGACCTTGGCAACACCGTGATCGTCGTCGAGCACGACGAAGAGACGATGCGTGCCGCCGACTACATCATCGATCTCGGACCGGGCGCTGGGAAGCACGGCGGCGAGGTGATCGCTACCGGCACGATTCCTGACCTCGTGAAGAACTCGGGTTCGATCACGGGGAAGTACTTGAGCGGCGAGTTGCAGATTCGTACACCGAGTGGTCGCCGGACGATCGATCCGCGGCGCAAGATCCGCGTCGAAGGTGCCAAGGAACACAACCTTCGTGACATCGACGTCGAGGTCCCGTTAGGCGTTTTCGTTACCGTGACCGGTGTGTCGGGCTCGGGGAAGTCGACGCTGATCGAGGACATCCTCCATCGGTCACTCGCGCGGCATTTCTATCGGGCACGCGTGATTCCGGGAGCGCATCGGCGCATCACGGGGCTCGAGCACATCGACAAGGTGATCGACATCGACCAGAGCCCGATCGGTCGCACGCCGCGCTCCAATCCGGCGACGTACACGGGTTTGTTCACGCCGATTCGCGAGCTCTTCGCCGAGCTTCCCGAGGCCAAGATCCGCGGCTACGGTCCGGGACGCTTTTCCTTCAACGTGAAAGGCGGGCGATGTGAGGCGTGTCAGGGCGACGGTCTCGTGAAGATCGAGATGCACTTTCTGCCCGACGTCTACGTGCCCTGTGAAGTGTGCAAGGGAAAGCGCTACAACCGAGAAACGCTCGAGGTCCGCTTCCGCGGAAAGAGCATCGCTGACGTGCTGGAGCTTACCGTCGAGGACGCGCTGCATTTTTTCGAGAACCAACCGCGCATCCGTCAGAAGCTAGAGACCGTGAACGACGTCGGCCTGGGCTATATCCACCTTGGTCAGAGCGCGACGACACTCTCCGGGGGTGAGGCGCAGCGCGTGAAGCTCGCGACGGAGTTGTCCAAACGAGACACGGGTCGCACGCTGTACATTCTCGATGAGCCGACGACGGGTCTTCATTTCGAGGACGTGCGGCTGTTGCTCGACGTGTTGCACAGATTGGTCGATCGCGGGAATACGGTGCTGGTGATCGAGCACAACCTCGACGTGATCAAAACGGCGGATTGGATCATCGATCTCGGGCCTGAAGGTGGTACTCGTGGCGGGATGGTCGTCGCGGCGGGAACGCCCGAGGAGGTTGTCGCCGTCGAGGCGAGTCACACGGGGCACTATTTGAGGCCACTCCTGGAGCGCAAGCGGCCCGCTCGACGAGAATTTTCGGCGATCGGTGGATAGGTGTTCAAAGCGTCCGTGAGCATGGTTTGCGAACTCCCGAGGAATAGCTCGTTATGGTGAGCCTTCTCGATATCATCGGGCCGGTGATGGTCGGGCCCTCCAGCTCGCACACGGCTGGCGCATGCCGGCTCGGACTGCTCGCGCGCTGCCTCGTTGGCGGTACGCCGGAGCGGGCGCGCGTCGAGCTGCACGGCTCGTTCGCACGGACGGGTGAGGGACACGGCACCGACAAGGCCATCGTCGGCGGGCTGATGGGCTTCCGCCCGGACGATGAGCGTTTGCGAACATCGCTTGAAATCGCCGAGCGTGAGGGGTTGGATTACCAATTCGAGAAAACGAAGCTCGGTGACGAAGGCGTCGTGCATCCGAACACGGCGCGCATCTCCGTCGAGCGCGGCGACCGGAAGTCGATCATGGTCGGCAGCTCGCTCGGAGCCGGCCGCGTTCTCGTCACGGAGATCGACGGCTATCCCGTCGAGGTCACGGGCAACTATCACACGATCGTTCTCGTCGCCGAAGACATTCCGGGCTCGGTCGCGCGCATTGCCGGCGCGCTCGCCGAGCACCACATCAACATCGCGACGCTGCGCCTAACGCGAAAGGAGCGCGGCGGTGACGCGTTCATGGTGATCGAGACCGATGACGTGCCCGATGAGAAGGTGCGCGACGAGATTCGGGCGTTGTCGTGGGTGAAGTGGGCGTTCCGACTCGAGAAGGTGTCGGCATGACAATGCGGTGCTGGGTGATCGGTGCTAGGTGGTCCGAGCCTAGCCGTTATCCCGTACCCTAGCCGTAGCCCCTAGCCCCTTTTGAAATCATGTATCGCTCACTCCACGAAGCCGTTCGAGACGCCGAAACGCAGGAGAAGTCGCTCGCCCAGCTCGCACTGGAAACGGAATCGCGCGATCAGGGACGGCCGATCGCGGAGATTCGCGCCGCGCTCAAGCGCGCACTCGACGTGATGCGAGGCGCGATCACCCAAGGGCTCACCGGCGAGCTGCGATCCGCGAGTGGACTCGTCGGCGGCGACGCGGCGAAGCTGAACACCGGTCCAGCGGGGCCTCTCGCCGATACGCCCTTTCGAGACATTCTCGCGCGTGCGCTCGCGGTGCAGGAGGTGAACGCGGCGATGGGAGTCATCGTTGCCGCACCGACGGCCGGAGGCGCCGGGGTGTTACCGGCAGTGCTCACCGGTCTCGCCGACGCGCGCAAGCTCACCGACGATGAACTCGTCGACGCGCTCGCAACCGCTGGACTGATCGGAGCGGTTGTCGCGGAGCGGGCCTCGCTTTCGGGAGCAGAGGGCGGATGTCAGGCAGAGACCGGAGCCGCGGCAGCGATGGCGGCCGGCGCCGCGACCGAGATGCTCGGTGGGACGCCGACCCAGGTCGTCCACGCGGTCGCGCTTGCGCAACAAGGCACGCTCGGACTGGTCTGCGATCCGCTCGGCGGTCTCGTCGAGCTCCCGTGCGTATTTCGAAATGCGACCGGTGCCGCGATCGCTCTTGCCGCGATCGAGATGGCGCTTGCGGGAATCACCTTCGCGATACCGGCCGATGAGGTGATCGATACGATGGGCGAGATCGGTCGCGAAATGGACGTGCGCTATCGCGAGACCGCGGGCGGTGGACTCGCGGCCACTCCGACCGGCCGCCGATTGGCGCGCGAGCGATTGGTGCAAATCAAGTCGCGTGGCGCGTAAAGCGTGGAGCGTGATGCGGCGGGCGAACTGTCCGATGCCTCGACGGGACACTATCTTGCGACTTTAGACGCGCCACGCTTCACGCGCCACGCTCCAAGCAATTCGAAACCGAGGAGTACAATCGGCGCGTAGGGCCCTCCACGTACCTCCAACCAGGTCAAGCGATGGTCACCAAGGAAGACATCGAAGGCTTCCTCGATCGCATCAGCGCTGAAGGCGCGAGCTATCGCGAGGTCGAGCCCGGACTGTGGATCGTTAAACCCGGCGGTGAGCTCGATTTCGCGCTCGTCGTGAACTACACGCCGCCAGTATTGCTGATGCGCGTAAAGGTCATGTCGTTGCCGAAGGACGAGAGTGAGCTCGCGACGCTCAGTCGCCGGTTGCTCGAGCTGAACGCGACTGATCTGGTCCATGGCTCGTATGGCATCGAGGAAGACTCGATTGTCATGACGGAAGCGCTCGAGCTTGCGCACCTCGACTACGAAGAGTTCCAGGCCGCGTTCGAGAGCATCAACGTTGCTCTCGCCTCGCATTTGCGCGAGCTCGGGACCTATCGGCAGGCACACTGAGGCCAATTCAACATGGGACTCTTCGATAGACTGTCGACGCTGCTGCGGTCGAACATCAACGATCTCATCTCTCGGGCGGAAGATCCCGAGAAGATGCTCGGTCAGATTCTCGTCGACATGCGATCGCAGCTCGCGAAGGCGAAGCAGCAGGTCGCAACGGCTATTGCCGACGAGAAGCGGCTCCGCGACCAGGCCGACGGCGAGTATCGTCAGGCAGCGGATTGGGAAAAGCGCGCCATGCTCGCCTTGCAGGAAGGGCGTGAGGACCTCGCAAAGCAGGCGCTCCTTCGCCAGAGCGAGCATATGTCGCACGCGCAACAGCTCGAGCAGACGTGGGAAGCGCACCGCCTCGAGACGGAGAAGCTCAAGAACTCACTTCGCGATCTGAACGACAAGATCGAAGAGGCGAAGCGGAAGAAGAATCTGCTCGTGGCTCGCCAACGCCGCGCTCAGGCGCAGAAGCGGATCGCCGAGACGATGTCATCGCTCTCCGAGAAATCCGCGTTCGAAGCGTTCGCGCGTATGGAAGAGCGGATCGAGCAGAACGAGCGCCAGCTCAAGGCATCGGTCGAAATCGACGAGGAGTTTACCGGCGACGCGCTGGCCAATCAGTTCAAGCAGCTCGAGCGCGGCGCGGCGTCGACGAGCGTCGACCTGCGTCTGATCGAGTTGAAGCAGAAGATGGGCATGCTTCCCCCGTCGACGCAGTCTCAGCGACAGCTCGGCGGCGGCAACGCCAAGCGCGATGAAGAAACGGTGCACGCCGAAATCGAGGACTCGGACAGCGAGAAAAAAGGCAGTTGACGAGCGACACACTCCGACGATTTCGCTTTGCGCCGATCCTGACGGCCACCGTCCTCACCGTTCTGGGACTGTGGCTGTTCGCACGAGTTGCGCAAGTTCTCATCCTGCTGTTCATCGGCGTGCTGCTGTCGTTGTACCTGCGCGCCGTCGCCGGATGGTTCGAGCGGCGCTGGCACGTGCCGGAGCGGATCGCCTTCGTGACGTCGCTGCTGCTCAGCCTCGCCGGTGTCGTCGCGATCTTCTACATCCTCGTGCCGCCCGTGATCACGCAGACACAGGCGCTGGTCAAAGTGCTGCCGAATTACATCACCGGATGGGAAGCGAGCATCGAGCGCACGGTGAGCCGAGTGCCGGCGCTGCGCGAGTACTGGCCGCCGGGCGAACACAAGATTTTTTCCGCCGTTTATAGCGAGTTGTCCTCGAGCTTCGCGACCATTCCGACTCGCGTGTTGAGTCTGGTCCAGGGCGCGATCAGCATCTTTTCAATCTCGGTTATCGCCATCTATTTGTCGCTCCACCCGGCGCTATATCGCGAATGGCTCATCGCACTCTTTCCGCCGATCCATCGGGATCTCGTGCGCGATCTCCTCGGCGACTTGGGTGACACGCTGCGCTCGTACATCGTGGGACAAATACTCGTGATGGCATTTCTTGCCGCGTTGACGGCAATGTTCCTTTACTTCCTCGATGTCCCCTTCGCGCTGACGTTCGGCATCTTCACGGGACTCGTCGCAATCATCCCCTTCTTCGGGACGCTGCTGTCGACGACATTGCCCGCGCTCTTCGTCCTCAATGGGCCGAATGGTGGCGTACGCGCACTCCTCGTACTGGGCGTCGGCGTTGTCGTGCACCTCATCGAGGGCAACATCGTCTCGCCGTACGCGATGTCGAAGAAGGTGGATCTGCCACCCGTCCTCACGATCATGTCGGTGTTGATCATGGGGCAACTCCTCGGCGGCATCGGCTTGATCGTCGCGCTGCCGACGCTGGCGATGGTGATGGTCATCGTCCGGCGCATCCTCATTACCCGCATCTACGAGGGGCAGGGCTTCCGGCGCACGACGCGTGAGCGGCCTCTCGTTCTCCGACTCCCAGCCCCAGGCGGCGGCGTCCTCGTGCCGAGCGGTCCTCCCGTCGACGTCGTTGCCATCGCCGAACATACCGCGGTGAAGCGAACCGCCTGAGCAACATGAATTCACGTTTTCTCATCCTTGCCGAAGGCGCGTTCAGTCCCCTTCGGTCGAAGACGGCAAATGCCTGCATCCGCTACACGCCTGAGAACGTCGTCGCCGTCATCGACTCGACGCGCGCTGGTCAAACGGCACAGGACGTCCTCGGCTTCGGCGGATCGATTCCCGTTGTCGCGTCGTTGGCGGAGGGGCTTGCCCGGAAGCCTAACGCGCTGCTCATCGGTATCGCGCCGCCCGGTGGCCAGCTGCCGCCGAGCTGGCGCGCGCTGATTCTCGACGCGATCGATCACCGCCTCGAGGTCTGGAGTGGGCTTCACACCTTGCTCGGCGACGACGCGGAATTTGCGTCGCGAGCACGGAGCGTTGGTGTCGCGATCCATGACCTGCGCCGGCCGCCGAGCGACATCGACGTTGCGCGCGGACGCGTCCGCGAGCTCGACGATCGCGCGACGGTGATTCTCACCGTCGGCACCGACTGCAACATTGGCAAGATGACGACTCAATTGCAGCTGCGAGACGCGATGCGCGAGCGCGGGATGCGCGTCTCGTTCGCGGCGACGGGTCAGACCGGTATTCTCGTCGAGGGCTGGGGCATCTCCGTAGACGCCGTCATCGCCGACTTCATTGCCGGAGCGGCCGAGCGCCTGACGCTGCAGGCAGCAAAAGACGCCGACATCGTGCTCGTCGAGGGCCAAGGATCGATCATTCATCCGAGCTACTCGGGCGTCACGTACGGGCTGCTGCACGGATCGCTGCCGCACGCGATGGTCATGTGCGCGCAGCCCTCTCGCACCGCGATCAACAATCATCCCTGGGTGAAGATTCCGCCCCTCGCCGAGTTCATCGCGATGCAGGAAGCGGCGGCGGCGCCGCTTCGCCCAGCGCCAGTCATCGCGGTCGCGCTCAACACGTACGACCTGAGCGAGCGCGACGCGCGCGCGGCGATCGACCGCGTGATGCGCGAAACGGACCTGCCAGCGACGGATCCGGTGCGCTTCGATCCCGCGCCGATCATCGACGCCATCGACGCCTTTCATCGGCAGCGATTCGGGCACGAGCTCGCGGCATCGCGCTGAACCGAATTGATGTCGAAAGACAGAAAACGGTGCCGGAAGTTCGATGCCGGGACTCAATATTTGGCGACGCGACATGTGTTAGTGAATACTCACTAACACAAGAGCGAGTAACGAGCACCCAACACCCTTTGAGCGCGCCCATCCTCCGCATTCGTGCGCTGACCAAGACATACGAGGCCGGCCTCCACGGTTGTATCGCGTCCGCTCGCGCGCTCGACGACGTTCACCTCGAGATCGGGCGGGGCGAGGTCGTTGCGCTCGTCGGCTCAGCCGGTGCTGGCAAAACGACGTTGCTCCTCCTCGCGTCGGGGTTGCTGACGCCGGACGCGGGGCGGGGAACGATCGATCGCGCGGATGGCCTGAACGCCGTCTACTTTCGCGACGTCGTTCCGGCCAACGCGTGCGCGGACACCGCGTGGGATCTCGCCCTCATCGACAACGTCGATCGCGTTCGCGGCGATGTCGCGGCGGCCTTTGCACTGGTCTCGGCAACCAAACGCGCACGCGCAAACGGGGCTGCGGTGTTGCTCGCGGCGCGCGACGCGAGCACGATCGATTGTGTCGCCGATCGCATTCTCGCGCTCGACCGCGGCCGCGTCCAGTCGGTGGTGCTGCCAGCTTTGGCGGTCAGCGCCCGCGTCGCGGAACGGGGACGCATCATCCGTTGACCGTCATTCCGGGCGGGCCTAGCATTCGCGAATGACCGAATTCCGGCTCTACAATACGCTCACTCGCCGCGTCGAGCCGTTCGTGCCCGCGCAGGGCGACACCGTACACATCTACAGTTGCGGACCTACGGTGTACAACCCGGCGCATCTCGGGAATTTCAGAACTTTTCTATTCGTCGATCTCCTGCGACGCACGCTGAAGTTGCGCGGGTGGAAGGTTCACCAAGTCATGAACCTCACCGACGTCGATGACAAGATCATTCGTCGCGCCGCCGAGCAGGGGAAAACAATTACTGAGGTCACGGAGCCCGTCACCGAGATCTTCTTCCGCGATCGCGACTATCTGCGGATCGAGCCGGCGGAGGAGTACCCGAAGGCCACCGACTACGTGGAGCAGATGGTAGCGCTCGTGAAGCGGCTCGTCGACAAGGGTGTCGCGTATCAGGCCGATGACGGATCGGTGTACTTCGCGATCGATCGATTTCCAACGTACGGACAGCTCTCGCGTCTCGATAAGCGCGAGATCAAAACCGGAGCGCGGGTGGCGCAGGATGACTACTCTAAGGAAAACGCTCAGGACTTCGCCTTGTGGAAGGCGGCAAAACCCGAGGACGAGCAAGTGCATGCCGCGTGGGATTCGCCTTGGGGACGAGGGCGCCCCGGTTGGCACCTCGAGTGCTCGGCGATGGCGATCGATCTGCTCGGAGAGACGCTGGACATTCACTGCGGCGGCATCGACCTGATCTTTCCGCACCACGAAGACGAGATCGCGCAGTCCGAGGCGGCGACAGGTAGAACGTTCTCACGCTTCTGGTGCCACGGAGCGTTCCTTCTTACCGAGGGCGCGAAGATGGCGAAGCGCCTGGGGAACGTCTCGACGGTGAAGGACATGCGGGAAACCCGCATACCGGCCGCGGCCATTCGGCGGTTCGTGTACACCACTCATTATAGGAAGGAGCTGAATCTCTCTGAGGAGGCGCTCCTCTCGCAGATCGAAGCGGTGCAGCGAGTCGGGACGTTTGCCGAGCGACTTAAGCGCGCGACAGGAGGGACAGCGGGATTGGCGGAAGCCGCGGAAGAGCTGACGCGAGAGGTCGAGTCCGCTCTCTACGACGATCTCAATGCGCCGCAGGCGCTCGCGGCGCTCTCGGAATTCATGAGGCGTGGGAACGCCGAGCTTGACCGCGGAGGAAGCGACGCGACGTCGATCGGGGCCGCCCGGGCGGCGTTTGCTCTCGCGAACAGTGTGCTGGACATCGTGCCGGAATCGGAGCAGGCGGAGGCGACGCTCAAGGCTTGGGTGGAGGAGCGACTCGCCGCTCGTCGAGCGGCGCGGGCGCAGGGTGACTTCGCAAGCGCTGATCGGATCCGGCAGGAGTTGGCGGGCCGCGGCGTTCTCATCGAAGACACCGCGGAGGGAACGAAGTGGCGTCTCGCCCGCTAGAAGGAGAGGAGCGAGCACAAGGGCGAGTGACTTCAGATAGCCAACGCGAGCGCAGCGAGCGTAACTCCGCGTGAGGTCGCGGCTTGACACTCATTTCCGGGCCGGCTATTGTACGAGTCTCGCGCAAAAACGGCCCTTGCTGACGTAGCTCAATCGGCAGAGCTCCGGTTTTGTAAACCGGCGGTTGTGGGTTCGATTCCCACCGTCAGCTCTCGGACGAGAGACAACCGTGAGTCGTCGAGCGCCGAGTGCGCGCGTGAAGCAGGGAGGGGAAAGGGAACGGAGGCGCGAATCCGGTGGGGTACCCAAGTGGCCAACGGGAGCAGACTGTAAATCTGCCGGCTAACGCCTTCGAAGGTTCGAATCCTTCCCCCACCATGCGACTCGTCAGGCGGGTCGAGCGGGATGAGAGGTCGCGGGAGTAGCTCAGTTGGTAGAGCGCAAGCCTTCCA
>DATEHJ010000305.1:0-4055 GCA_035279645.1 Gemmatimonadaceae bacterium | reverse complement strand
CCTTCTGTGATCCGGATGTGGTGGCAGCGCCAGCCTGCACTGCTGGGCGTACCTGGTCCCTGCCCTTCATCTGATACGGAATCCCGTGGATCATCCAGTCGGGCTCCGGATAGCCGCGCAGATGGTAGTCGAAGAATTGCTGCATCCGCATCGCGATGTCCTTCTGGTTCGCGCGCTTCGTCGGATTGTGGACGTCGTTGTTGTAATCGATGAGGTAGACCTCTTTGTTCAGGCGCCGCAAGGCGACGAACATCTCGATCCCCTGATACCACGGGACGGCGTCGTCGGCGTCGTTATGCATCATCAGTAACGGCGTCGTGATGCGATCCGCCCAGAAGAGCGGCGAGTTCTCGAGGAAGCGCGTTGTACACTCCCAGATCGAGCAGCCGATGCGGCTCTGCGTGTGCTCGTACTGGAAGGCACGCGCGAGCCCCGATCCCCATCGAATGCCGCCGTACGCACTCGTCATGTTCGCAACCGGCGCACCCGCCATCGCCGCGCTGAAGAGATGTGTTTGCGTGATGAGGAATGCCGTCTGATAGCCGCCCCACGAGTGTCCCTGAATGCCGAGCCCCTTCGGATCGACATAGCCACGCGCCAGCAGCATCTGCACGCCAGGAACGATCGACTTCAGCGCGCTGGAACCGGGGTAGCCGTTCTCGTAGTGAATGTCCGGGACGAAGATGAGATAGCCGTTCGAGACGTAATGCGTGTAATTGATGACGTTCCGTCCACCCGGTGGCACGTAGTTATGCAGCGTGTTCGAGAACTGCTCATAGTAGTACGTGATCATCGGGTACTTCCTGCGCGGATCGAAATCCTCGGGCTTGTAGAGCAAACCCTGAAGTGGAACGCCGTCGGCACTGCGCCAACTCACGAGCTCCACCGTGCCCCACTTGAAATCCTTCTGCTGCGGATTCGCATCCGAGATCTTGGTGAGGCTCGTTAGGCTCTCACCAGCGTAGAGATTCGGGAAGTCCTCGAACGTGCTCTTGGAGACGACGTACTCGTCGGCGTCGGCGGCCTTGAGCGGCGTGCCGAACGTGACGTCGGCCATCACGATGCGCTCAGGAGCCCTGTTCACGCCGATCAGGTCGCGATAAAAGCCGCTCGCCTTCGTTGAATCGTTGAACGCAGACAGCAGCAGCGGCTCGGCGGGATCGATCACGCCACGCTCGGCATCACCGCCACCACGGCCACCACGGCCACCGCGGCCACGGCCACCCTCCGCAAGACGAAACACGAGGTGCTCCCGCCGGCCGACCGAATCGGTGATCACGCGCGCCGGCTGCGCGCCGCTCGGGTCCAGCTCCCAGAGGTCGTACCGATCGTAAAGCACGACCGACTTGTCGCCCTTCGTGAAGCCCGCCACACCCCACGCGGCCGGCGTCGACGGCGTGTCCCACGTCTCCTGCGCGAAGCTCACGCTCTTGAGCGGCCCCCCCCCCGTTAGGTCGACGGTCTTGCCGCTCGCCACCGCGTAGCTGAACCAATGGCCGTTGTCGAAGAACACCACGAACTTCGCGTCGGGCGACAGCTGAGCGCTGCCGCTGATCTTCTCGCGGATCAGCTTACGGTTGCCCGTCGTCGCGTCGATGAGGTAGACGTCGTCGCCTTCGTCGCCCCACATGCGCTCGATCGCGTAGCGCTCGGAGCTCGCCGCGAGCGCGACCCGCCCGTCGTCGGACACGCTCACGGTGGGCATCGAATCATTCGCCAGCCTAACGAATCTCTTCGTACCGAGCTGATAGATCGTCTCGAAGGAGCGATTGCGATCGCGCCCCGCTTCGATGCGTTGCTGCGGCTGAAGACGGGGGTCCTTCCACGACCACAGGTCGAATACCGCCTTGTCGTACAGCGAGTCCGCCGGAATCGAATCCAATGACGCCGGCGCCACGCCGAAGAGAATCGCGTTCCCATTGCGAGTGAAGGCGACGCGTCCGTTATCGGAGACACCTAGCTCCTCGCCGATCGTAGACGACGTCACCGCCGGCGTAGCCGCCGGAGACTTCAAGTTCGAATAGTAGAGCGTGTAGCGCGGATGCTCCTTCGTCACCTCGTCGCGATCGGAGACGAAGGCTGCCTGATTCCCCGCCCGGTCGAAGGCAAGCTGCTTATACGCGCCATGGCCCGTCAGGAGCGCGATCTCTTTCCCGTCGGCAGGAGATTGCGCGTACGCGCCGTCCTTGGTGTTGTCGTGCGACGCAACGGTATAGCCGAGCCACTTCGCGCTGTCGTCGAACGCGAATGTCGTCACATCGTTGATGCGACGCTCGGCGCCCGTCGCGAGATTGCGCAGCACGAGCGGCGAACCGAACTCCGGACGGCGCCCGCGGCTATTCGCCGAGTCGCGGCCGGCGCGACCGCCGCTGTCCGAAGGCTCGAGGAGATAAGCCACCCACTTTCCCGATTCGCGAGCGGCGCGGAACGAACGCACCCTCGGAATGTTGGTCACCTGGCCGTTAGTCAGATCGACGATCGCCAACGAGGCCTTGGGCTGGTCGGCGGGGCGCTTCTTCTCACGATGCGCACGGTCATACTCACTCATCGGCGCATAGGTGAGGGCGAGGGCAAATCTGCTGTCGGCGGTGATCTGCGCCGGGCCCGCGATGTTCGTCGTGTCGCGAGCTCCCGCCACCATTTGCGGCCGGCCGACAAATCCGCGCGGAACGCGATACTCCGTACTCCCGTGCGTGGCCCGCACCACGAGCTCACCGTCACCTACCTGTGGCACGAGGGAGTAGACGACCCACTTCCCGTCGTTCGAGACAACCGGTGAAGAAATCGACCGCCAGTGATCCCAGTCGGAGGGAGTGAGCGATCGCTTGGGCGCCTGAGCGAAGGAGGCGACGGCGAGCGATGCGACGAGCATCGCCGAGGTCGAAGCGATGGCAAAGGGACGATACATGGTAGTGAGGGCTGAAGACGGGCTTCGTGAAAGCCGGGCAGGACAGAAAAGATACGCGAGGCGATGTGACGTCGTTGGGCACGATGAGATGGCGAAAGCAAGTGCGGGCGGCGCCACCGTGGCGCTCGCTGTCTTGGTAGATTCGCTGCAATGATCGGCTATGTCTTGGCTCTCGCCATTGGCTTGTCACTCGGCATTCTTGGCGGTGGGGGTTCCATTCTCACCGTTCCGATCTTCGTGTACGTGATGGGCTACACGGCGAAGCAGGCCATCGCCATGAGTCTCGTCGTCGTTGGAGCGACGAGTCTCGTCGGCGCGATCCGGCACTGGCGAGTGGGCAATTTCGACGTGCGGGCCGCGGCAGTGTTCGGATTTCTCGCGATGGTCGGCGCCAGGCTGGGCGCCGAGGTGGCCAGAGTCATTCCGGGAATCGTCCAACTCGCGCTTCTCGGCGTGGTCATGCTCGTCGCGGCAACACTGATGTTGCGGAGACGGGATGACTCTGCCGCGCGAAGCCCAAAGGGGGGCGGCGTGTTCGCGTCGGCCGCCACGGCGGCGGTCGGCCTCGGTGTCGGACTGTTGACGGGACTCATCGGGACAGGCGGTGGTTTTCTCTTCGTGCCCGCACTGGTGTTGCTGGCTCGTTTGCCCATGAAGGTTGCTGTTGGGACGTCGTTGTTCGTCATCACGCTCAGCACGGCAGCGGGCGCGTTTGGCTATCGAGGACAGGTCACGGTACCGTGGGGCGTTCTCGCTCTCTTCACGATGATCGCGATCGTGGGGATCTTCATGGGCACGTGGCTGCTGCACTACGTCTCGCAACAGGCTCTGCGTCGGGCCTTCGCCTACTTTCTTTTCGGCATGGCCGGATTCGTTTTGTATCAGAACCGCGCCGTGATCGCGCATCCATTCTCAGCCCTGCATCCGTCCAGCGCCGGAACCCGATGATTCCCACATGCTCCTGAAGCGCTTTTATGACGAGGGTCTGGCGCAGGCCAGCTATATGGTCGGAGCGGAGAGCTCCGACGACGCGCTGGTGATCGACCCGTTGCGGGACGTCGAGCCGTACTTGGCGGCGGCAGCCGCCGAGGGATTGCGCATCTCGCACGTCACCGAGACGCACATCCACGCCGATTTCGTGTCCGGC
>DATEHJ010000304.1:0-14570 GCA_035279645.1 Gemmatimonadaceae bacterium | reverse complement strand
GCTTCGCTGTACCAGGTGCGCTATCTTGTGCACCGATGACAGATATCGTCTTTCACGATCCGCCGCGCTTCCCGCGCGGATTTCGCTGCGCGAGCAGGCTCGCGGGGCTCAAGGACGCGGGCAAGGACCTCGCGCTCTTCGTCAGCGACGTGGATGCGGCCGCGGCCGCGGTGTTCACCCGCAATCATTTTCCCGGCGCGCCGGTCCTTGTCGGACGCGAGATCATGCGCGGCGGTCGGTTGCGTGCCGTCGTCGTGAACAGCAAGGTCAGCAACGTCGCGACTGGCGAGCGCGGCCTCGAAGACGTGAAGCGCATGGCCGCCGCTGCCGCCGCGGAGATCGACTGCTCCGCTGACCGGGTGCTGGTGAGCTCCACCGGTGTGATCGGCGTGCGGCTTCCGATCGAGAAGATCGAACGCGGTCTGTGCGGGATGGCGGGCGACCTCCAGGGCGATCCACTCGTCGGCGCTGCCGGCATCATGACGACCGACACGCATCCGAAGGCGCTCTCTGCGAGCGTGGGGAACGCGACCATCACCTGGGTCGCGAAAGGCTCGGGAATGATCGAACCCTCGATGGCGACGATGCTCTCGTATGTGTTCACTGACGCGCGGCTCGATGCGCGGACGCTGAACGGCATGCTGGCCGAGGCAGTGCGCGCGTCGTTCAACATGCTCTCAGTCGACACCGACACGAGCACGTCGGACACCTGCGCGATCCTGGCGAACGGCCTCGCCGGCGAAGTCTCGGAGCCTGAATTTCAGCAAACGCTCAACGCCGGTTGCGTTCGGATGACCGAGATGCTCGCGCGCGATGGCGAGGGGGCGACGCATCTCATCCGCGCCACCGTGCTCGGTGCGGCGAGCGAGGCGGACGCGCGCCGGGTCGCGAAGTCGCTCGTAAACTCGCCGCTCGTGAAGACGATGGTGCACGGCGCCGACCCGAATGTCGGCCGGCTCCTGATGGCGGTGGGGAAGTGCTTCGATTGTGAGATTCGTCCGGAGACGACCGACGCCTGGATCAACGGCTTCCAAGTTGTGCGCGCGGGCACGCGGCTCGATTTCGATGACGTGACGGTCCGGCAGGCGCTGTGCAACGACGTCGTCGATCTCGAGGTGAGGCTCGGCGTCGGTGACGCCAGCGCCCGCGCCTATGGCTGTGACCTAACGAAAGGGTACATTGACGAGAATGCGGCCTATTACTCGAGCTAACGATCATCCCTCGCGTTCGCTCGGATGATGTTTCACGCTCGGGATGATGTTTCACGACTAATTCATCACTCTCCAATGCGAAACCTCCTTCTCTGTCTAGCGACGCTTGGCGCGATATCGGCCGCGGAGGCCCAGGGGCCAGCGCTGGTTGTTCTCAACAAGAACGAAGCCTCGGCCTCGATCATCTCGCTCGCCGACGGACGCACGATCGCGACGATGCCGGTGGGCGATGGGCCGCACGAGGTGGCCGTGTCGCCTGACGGAAATTGGGCGGTCGCTGCGAACTACGGTGGGCGCACGGCCGGCAACTCGCTGACGGTTCTGGATCTTCGCAATCGGCGCGCGGTGCGCACGATCGATCTCGGCACCTACGCTCGGCCGCACGGCATCGCCTGGCTGCCTGACGGGAAGCGTGTCGTCGTGACATCGGAGCAAGCACGCGCCGTCGTGATCGTCGACGTGCCTAACGGGAAGGTCGACCGCACGATCTCGACCGGCCAGCCTGGGCATTTGCTCACACTCGCGAAAGATGGCCACCATGTCTACACGGCCAACATCGCTGCGGGAAGCGTCTCGCTGATCGATCTCGACAAGGGCACCGTCGTGAAGACGGTTGTGACGGGGAAGGGACCCGAGGGCAACGATTTGTCGCCGAATGGCCGCGAGCTGTGGGCCGCCGACCGCACGCTGAACCGCATCACGATACTCGACGCCAACACGCTGGACTCGCTCGCGACCATTCCGACCGGCGAGTTCCCGAATCGAGTCCACTTCACTCCGGACGGGCGCTGGGTTCTGGTGTCGAACATTCGCTCCGGCACCGTGGACGTCATCGATGCCGCGTCGCGCCGAACGGTCGATCACATCGCCTTCGCCTTCGACTCCACGCAAGCGAATCCCACGATGCTGGGTGCCATGGGCCGAACGCCGCAACCGGAGGGAATTCTCATCGCACCCGACGGCCGTCGCGCCTGGATCGCGCTCTCGGCGATGAATCGGCTCGCGGAGGTCGATATCGCGACGCGGCGCGTGCTGCGCTACCTAACGACCGGCCAGGAACCGGACGGGATGGGATACGTCGCGTCGCTGCCCTGACGTCTACAGGTAGCGCGCGATCGCCATCGTCGTCGCCGATAGCAACAGCAACCAACTCATCAGCACCAGCGTTCGCGCAAGCTTGTCCTGAAGTGGTGCCGCCTGCGCGACGAGATCGGCTGGTGGCTGGCCGCCACCCCGCTGCGCCTCCTGCATGCGCTGAGCGAGCTCGCCGAGCTTCTTCCCGGTCGGCTTGCCGACGGCGCCGTCGACGCCCGCGGCGATGATCGCGAGGAGCGCGCCGACGCTCAACGTGATTCCCATCGCCGATCGCGCGAAAGCGCCGCCGCTCGCGCGTGAGTCGATCGCGAACAGCCCAAAGCCGCCGAGAATCGCCAGCGCCATCGACATGTTGATCCAGAATTGCAGCCGCCGCTGCTGCATCAGCTGCGACATCACGGGTCCCGCGCTCGGCCCCACCGCGCGGATCGCGGGGACGATGAAGCCGGCGAGAACGATCGTCGCGCCGACCCAGAAGATGCCGGCGAGGATGTGCACGAGACGGAGGAGCGTCACGAGGGTAGCGGTCATGTTCTCAACTATACACGGCCAGAGCGTTGACCGCAGCACGGTCCTCCGACGACAGTTTCCATTCTCCCGCGGCGGCATTGCCGCGCACCTGCTCGGGCGTCATCGCTCCCGCGATCACCGAGGCCACCGAGCGATGCGTCAGCAGCCACCCGAACGCGAGCTCGAGCATCGTGCGCCCTTTGCTCTCGGCGAAGTGAATGAGCTCTTCTACGGTAGCGAGATTCTCGTCAGACAGCGCATCGCTGTCCGGTCGCAGCCGCGTGTTCGTCGGGCGCGGCCCGCCTCGGCGATATTTGCCGGTGAGCAGGCCGTTGGCGAGTGGAAAATATGGAAGAAATGCGACGCCGCTCCGCTCACATTCGGGAAGCACGTCCGCCTCCGCGTCTCGATGGATGAGACTGTACTCATTTTGCACGCTCACGAACCGCGCGTTGCCCGGTCGCGTCAGTCGCGCCGCCTCGCGCAGTTGTTCGGCGGAGAAGTTGGAGCAGCCGATCTCCTTCACCTTTCCGGCGCGCACCAGCTCGTCGAGCGCGCCGAGAGTGTCCGCGATCGGCGTGGTTGGATCGGGATTATGAAGTTGAAACAGATCGATGTGGTCCATGCCGAGACGCTTCAGGCTCGCATCGGCCGCGCGACGCACGTTCGCCGGCTGCCCCCGATGGTTGGGTGGCGCCGTTTTGTAGCCGAACTTTGTGGCGATGATCGCCTGCGAGCGCCTGCCTCGTAAGGCACGACCGAGATATTCCTCGCTCCGGCCCTCGCCGTAGAACTCGGCGGTGTCGAACAGGTTGACGCCGGCGTGGAGCGCGGCGTGCACCACGCGCGCGGTGGCATCGGCGTCGAGGCGCCAGCCGAAGTTGTTGCATCCCAGGCCGACGACCGACACATCGAGCGATGCGATTCTTCCGTGTTCCATGTGGGAAATGTACGACCGCCATGTCCTACGCCAGAAAATCGCGGCGAGTGTGTCGTACGTCACGGAGCTTAAGCGACGAGGACCCGTTGCGACCGCTGGCGCACACGAATCGTCGGCTTCGCGACCTACGATCAGTACGCTTCTTGCGAAACCCAGGCACGCTACGGACCCGGCATCGCGACGATCGCCGGCACCATCATCGACCTGGAGGACAGCATGCCCACGAGACTCGGGCGTCAATGTGTGATCGCACTCTCGGCGGCGACTTTGCTCGTCGCGTGCAAGGCGAAAGAGAGCAATGTGGCCGACACGAGTTCGGCGGCCGGCGCCGTCGCCGCACCGATCGATACGACCAACCACGCGCGTACGGACACAACCGCGACCGCGAACACGAACAATGGTTGGACGGACGGACAGATCCTCGCCTTCGCCGGCGCGGCGAGCCGCGGAGAGATCGCCGAAGGTAAGCTCGCCGAAACGAAGGCGACGAACCCGAAGGTGAAGGCGTTCGCGCGCCTGATGGTGAGCGATCATACGAAGATGCTCGCCGAGGGAAATTCCTTCGCGAAGAAGAATAACATCACGCCCGATTCGACGAAGAGTGACATCGCGGATCTGCAGAAGGGTGCGATCGACGAAATGAACGATCTCCAGACCAAGCCGAAGGGCAACGATTGGGACAAGGATTTCATCGACAAGTCGATCGATGATCACAAGGCGGTGCTCGACAAGCTTCAGAAAGCACAAAACGCCACGACCAGTCCCGAGATGAAGGGTTTGCTCACGAAGGCGACGGCCAAGGTGCAGGACCACCTGCAGAAGGCGCAGGCGATCAAGGATTCGACGCTGAAGAGCTGAAAACGAGGGACTAGAGCCTAGGGGCTAGGGACTAGGGGCTAGGTGTTGGAGCGCCCTAGCCCCTAGTCCCTTTTCTTGTCCATCCATTCGAGCGCGGCCTTCGCCACGTCGGGGGGCACGGCGTGCGGGCCCGCGAACTCGCGAAACTCGACGATGTAACCCGCGATCGTGAGCCGCTCCGCGAGCCGGCGACCGCATTCCTCGAACGGCAAGATTCGATCGTTGGTGCCGTGCGAGATGAAGATGTGGGGGCGGCCAACTTCCGCCGCCGGCGCGAGGATGCAAGGCGAGAAGGCGATGACGCGCGAGAACAGGTCGCCATTCGTGATGCCTAACGACAGCGCGTACGAGGCGCCGTCGGAGAAACCCTCGATGATGACACGCGATGGATCGATCGCGCACCGCTCGAACACGTACGTGAGCGCACGGTCGATGAACGCGACGTCGACGCCGTAGGACCCATGCAGGAAGTCCCACGTCATGCCACGGGAGTCAGGCGCGAGGAGGATGATCCCGGCGGCGTCGGCGAGGGAAAGGAAGGGACGGATGCCGACCTCCGCTGACTGTCCCGCTCCGTGCAACATGAGAACGAGTGGCGCGGGCTTGGCCGGATCGTACGTCGACGGGACGTACAGAATGCCGTCGCGACCGGTGCCAAGTCCCAGCGCCGAGCGCCCGATCGTCGGCGTCTTGTTCGGCGGCGATGGCCGCGCGGTGAGACGGCCCGGCGCCGAGCGGACGGTGTCGACACTGGGCGACGAGCGGCAGGACGCAACGAGCACCGCCCCGGCGATGCCCGCACCGATCCGCAGCGCCTCACGCCGAGAGACCAATCGGTCGCTGGGCCGGTGCGCATCGTTAGGCACTCGATCGCTGGGAGACATGAAGACGCGAAGCTATCGCGCTCCGAGCTCCTCTGTCCATGCCGTTGGGACGAACCGGCCGCAGGCTGGCTACTCTCGCAACGCCGCCGTTGGCTGCAGGGCAGCGGCGCGCCGCGCTGGGACCCAGCTCGCGGCCAGCGCGGAGACGGCGAGAACGACGACCACCAGGCCGTAGGTGACCGGATCCGACGGCGTGACCTCGAACAAGAGTGAGCGAAGCACACGCGTCGTGACGAGCGCTGTGCCGAGACCGAGCACGAGACCGATGGTCGTGAGCGCGGCGCCCTGGCTGACGACGAGGCGCAAGACAGATCCGCGGTCGGCGCCGAGCGCGATGCGAATGCCGATCTCGCGCGTTCGCTGCGCCACGGCGAAGGAGATCACCCCATAGATCCCCACCGTCGCCAGTACGAGCGCGGCACCGGCGAACATGAGGATGAGCAGGGAGCTGAATCGCGCCTGTGCCGAGGCGTCGCCGACACGAGACGCCAGCGTGCGGACATCGTACACGGGCAGATCGGCGCCGACATCGTGAATGACACGCCGCGCGGCGGAAGCCAGAAGCGCGGGGTCGCCCGCGGTGCGGAGATACACGAGCGCGCCATTTCGCGGGGATTGTGCGTACGGAATGAACGCATCAGCGCCCGGAGTCGAATCGATCGTCCCGAAGTGGACGTCGCCGACGACGCCAACGACGGTCGCGGTATCGAATCCTCCCTGGCCGAGACCGACGCGCTTCCCGATCGGCGACTCGTTAGGCCAGAAGCGCCGCGCCGCCGTGGCGTTCACGAGCACGACCTTCGGCCCGCCCACGCGATCGGCGTCGGTAAAGAGGCGCCCCGAGACGAGCGGCACGCGCAGCGTCGCGAACCAACCGGGCGTCACCCAATGGACACCGACGAGCGGCTCGGACCCGAGCGTCAACGGAATCCCACCGTGCCGGGAGATCATCGTCGAGTTGCAGCCGCCGGCGAGGGGGGGACAGTCGCCGAGCGCGGCGTCGGTCACGCCCGGAATGGCGCGAAGCTGGGCGATGAGTGTGTGATAAAACGCCGGCAGTGAATCGCGGGGGCGCGCCTGCGGCGTCGAGTTGAGACGCAGTGTGAGCACGCCGCCCGCATCAAAGCCCGGATCGACGGAAAGTAAGTGGGCGAGACTTCGGAGCATGACGCCCGATCCGGCAAGCAGCACCAGCGCGAGTGCGAGCTCGACGACGACCAGCAGGTTCCGCGTCGTGACGCGACGGAGGATTCCCCGAAGCGACGTATGAGGGGAGCCGTCCTTGAGTGCCGCGGTGAGTGAGGGGCGCGTCGCCTGAGTCGCCGGCACGAGCCCGAAGAGAATGCCGGTGACCAGTGCCGCTCCCGCCGCGAACACGAGTGCGCGCCAGTCGAGCTGGATTGTGCTGAAGTTCACGGCACCCAGCCCTCCGATCCGCTGCGCCGGAAACGCGCGCTCCGGATTGAGGGTCGAGAGCGTGCGCACGCCTAACGACGCTACGGCCACGCTCGCCAGTCCGCCCAACACCGACAGCAGCAGGCTCTCGGTGAGCAGCTGGCGCACGAGCCGCCGCCGCGACGCGCCAATCGCGAGACGCACGGCGATTTCCCGCTGGCGCGCCGACGCGCGCGCGAGGAAGAGATTCGCCAGGTTCGCGCAGGCGATGAGCAGCACGAACGCGACCGCACCGAGGAGGACGAGCAGCGAACGACGCATGAGCGGGTCCACCCGCAGGCCATCGAGCGGCCGCGCTGTCGCTGCCCAACTCGGCCCGGGACCACCCGTGGCGAACGCCGCGTTGGCGCGCGCGCCGAGCACCGCGGCATCGCTCTTCGCGCGCGCGGGACTGATTCCCGGCGCGAGACGCCCGACCATGGTGAATTCATGATCCCATGCCTCGTTCGGATCGAACATGAAGGGCCGGCGCGTGCCGATCGTCATCCACAGGTCGGCGCGCCCGCCGAGGCCGTGAAAACCGGCAGCCATGACGCCGATGACCGTGAACGGCGCGCCCTCGATGTCGAGGGTGCGGCCGAGCACCGACGGATCCGCGTTGAGGCGGCGATTCCAGAAGCTCTCGCTCACGATCACCGACCGCCTGCCATTCGGCCGATTTTCGTCGGTCACGAAGTTGCGGCCTAACGACGGCGACAGACCGAGGGTCGGCAGGTAGCCTTCGTCGATGACCTCCGACTCCTCACGAGTGGCGTCGGTGGCGCGGAGGGTCACGCTTTCTCGGCTATACAGTCCAACGGACGAGAACACGTGCTGGGCATCGCGGAACGCGGCGGCCTTCAGGTACGACCACGGGACGTCGTCGCTCTCCGGTTGTCCGTTGAACGACGGCACCGTGATGCTGACCTGCATCAGCCGGTCGGGCTGGCGGTACGGCAGGGGACGGAGCAGCATCGCATCGACAGCGCTGAAGATCGCCGTGTTGGCGCCGATTCCTAACGCCAGCGTCAGAATCGCGATCGCGGTGAAGCCGGGCGTCCGGCGCAGGGTGCGCAGCGCGAAGCGCAGGTCCTGGCGCGCCATATCGAAGAAGCCGAGACCGGACATCGCGCGGGTTTCCTCTTTGTGAAACGTCGGATTGCCGAAGCGGCGACGCGCGCGGAAGCGCGCGTCGGGGGGCGAGAGCGTGCCGTGGGCGGCATGCTCCTGTTGCATCGCCTCGAGGGAGAGGTGAAAGCGCAACTCTTCATCGAGCTCGCGCTCATACGACCGGGGCCGTCCGAACACGCGCAACCGATGACGAAAGCCGTCCAGAAACGACATCGCGTTAGGCGCGCTCGAGCACGCGCTGAATGGCGGCGAGCACGCGGTCGAAGCTCGAGATCTCGGCGCCGAGCTGCCGCCGGCCCGAGGGAGTGAGCGTGTAGTACCGCGCGCGGCGGCCCGTGGGGGAAGGCGCCCACTTCGAGGTGAGCCACCCCCTCTTCTGGAGCCGCTCGAGGGCGGGGTACAGCGACCCCTGCTCGACGGCGAGCACATCGCCGGACAGCCGCTCGATGTGCTGCGCGATCGCATACCCGTGCATCGGCTGCAGAGTGAGCGTTTGCAGAATCAGCATATCGAGGGTGCCCTTGAGCAACTCCTCTTTCTCGGCATCGCGCGCGTCACGCGGCACGGCAGTTCCCTGGTATATGAAGAACATCTACCTATAGATAGGAAGAAATCCTACATATCGGCGCGGACGCGGTCAATGGCTCGGGTCAGGGGAGCGCGCGCTCGAACGCGGCGACGTCCCGGACGTACCGGGCGACGGCGTCGAGTTGCTCGGGTCTCGTATACAGCTCCTCGCGCGGCGACACGATCAGCGACTCGATCGCCGCCGCGACCTCGTCCGCGCTTTCCACGCGGGCGCCAGTGCGCGTCGCCCAGGTCACCGCCGGCGACCCACCAATCGCATTCCGGCCAAAATCCGTTTTCACCACACCGGGAATCACGAGCGAGACGTGAATCTCCGGATACTCTCGTCGCAGCTCCATTCGCAAGTTGGCGGTGAGCGAGTCGAGAGCCGCCTTCGCCGCGTTGTATCCCGATCGGTAGGGCGCGAGCGGAACGCGCGAAAGGAATGTCGAGACGTTGATGAGATGTCCGCGACCATGCGTCTTGAAGTGCGGGACAATCGCTTGCATCCCATACAGCGCAGACTTCACATTGACCGTCATCATCGAGTCGAACTGCTCGTCGGTGAGATCGAGAACGGACGCGTTCACCCCTCGACCGACGTTGTTGACCCACACGTCCACTGCACGAACACTGCCACGGCCTCGTCCCGGACGCGCTCGACCTCCTGTCGTCGCGTGACGTCCGCGACCACGGGGCGACAGCGGGGGCCTGACTCCTCGCAGACCGCGCGGAGCGCGTCGGCGCGTCGCGCGGCGATGACGAGCCGGAACGCACCATGACCGAGCCGGCGCGCGAGCGCCGCGCCGATACCGCTGCTGGCGCCAGTGATGACGACGACGGGTTGGGTTATCATGTTCGCACTGTGGAAGGTCGGAAACAGCTAGAGACGCGAGGCGTTCCGGTGAGTAGCTTACACCGTCCAATGTTCAAGAGTCTTTGCCGTTTGGGCGCCGGACTGGTCACGGTGCTCGTATTCGTCGGCGCCGCTGCCGACCCGGTCGCGGCGCAGATGACTGCTGCCGCCCCCGCGGACAGCGGCGATGGGGGCCTGCCCACACTCCTGCTGCGCGCTCCCTCGACGTACGGGGCTTGGGTCGCGGGCGCTCGCCACTCGGCATTTCGGACGCGAACCGGGGTGCCCGGCTACCGCGACTTTTACCTCGCGAACGCGCGCTTTGCCTGGACACTCGGCGGAGACGATCGATCGAGATCGGTGAGCGTTTCGTACTTCATCGACGTGATCCCCGCGGCGCTGTCTACGGACATGCCGGAGTATCAGTGGAACGCGCGGTGCCAGCCGAATACGTTCTGTCCCGATGCGACGCCAATTCCGCATTCGGTGTACGCGTTCGGGCTCGCGCCAATCGGCTGGTCGTTCGGAGTTGGCGCGGGCCCGGCGCGCCTAACGATCGAGGCGGCTGGCGGTGGTCTCTGGTTTACCCGCCGCGTCCCCGATCCTGCCGCCGCGCGGTTCAATTTCACCGCGTCCGGAGGACCGACGCTGGAGCTGCGGATGACTTCGGCGGAGTCGCTGCGCATCGGCTATCTGTGGCACCACACCTCCAACGGAGGCACGGGCCGCGTGAATCCGGGACTCAATTCCGGAATCCTCGCCGCTGGTCTACTGTGGAACCCTCACGGAGCTGAGTCGTCTCGTTAGTCGAAAGACCTGACAATCTGGAGGCGGCATATGAAGCGAGCTCTCGTCAAGGTGGGTATCGCGTTGTTGTCTCTGTGCGTCGTCGCATTGCCTTGTGCGGCGCAACAGATGGTGAAGTCGAAGTCCTCGGGTTTCTTCGTTGGCTTGGGCCTCGAGGGCAACGGCATCGTCACGAACGTGAGCGGCAACAGCTCGGTGAGCGAGAACGGAGGCGGCGCGGGACTGGTGTTGGGTTACGGGTTCAATCCGCGTTGGGCGATGTATGGTGAATTGAGTGGCGCGGAGATCAGCGCTGATGGCGGAGGTGGCTATGGCCTCGCCCATCTCGACGTTGGGGCGCGCGTGCATTTCAGAACGGGACCGAACATCGTCGTTCCTTTCCTGCAGTTCGGTCTTTCGGCGCGCGCGGAGGGCCAAGACATCACCACCTCGTCAGGCCAGCACAAGATCGAGGCCGGGGGCACCGGTGTCGCGTTCGGAGGCGGCCTCAATGCGCACTTCACTCCTTCGGTCGCGTTCTCGGGCAGCGTGGTGTGGAGCGTCGGTGACTTCACCGACTACAAGGTCGATGGGGCGAGTGTCGGCGGCTCGGCGGTACGTGCGACGAGCGCGCGCGTGCATCTCGGCTTGATCTGGTTCCCCGGCTCTTAACCGCTAGCTGGAAGCAGCGCCGCGGTCCTAACGATGTCGACCACGTAGCCGTCGCGGCTCAGGAGCGTTTTGAGGACGGCCGCGGCGCTGCTGTCGGCGTGGACGAGAAGGCCCGACTGCTCGCCGGCTTCGTAGAGCTTATGCCGGACCTGTCGCTGGATGGCGTCTCGGTCATCGGACGTGAAAGGATTGAAGATCCCAGCGTTCTCGTCATACGTGCGGACGTCCAGCACTTCTACTGACGTGACGCGCGCGCGCGGAAGCGTAATCGTTATGCGGTGGGCGGCTTGGTCGATGCGCACGTCGGTCGCGGTGCGGAGATCGATGCCCGCGCTCACCTTTCCGGTGACGACGAGGAGCGCGCGCTTCGCAAAGCCATAACGAGTCGCCTCGTACACCACGACGTCGCGCAGCGTCATTTCCGTCGAGACGAGTTTGGCAACGTCCTGCAGCTGCTGGACGACGAGATCGTGGCTCACGCGCGGTGGCTCGGGCTTCGGCAGGACACTGAAGCCCGTCGCGCGGCTCGCAATGATGACGCCGAGCCCGAGCAGCGCGATCCATGCGATACCGCGAATCAGCCTCAATGTCATGCGCGCGTGTCGCCCAATCGCATATGTCATCCCGCCAAGGGGAGTGGGAGCGCGCGCAGGGCGCGCGCGACTCCAGCGAGCCGATTGCTTCCTCTGTGGACGAGCGGCATTATCCCAACGTCAATCCTCGCCTTCCCGAATCACACAATGCGTCGACAATTCCTTATCGTATGCGTCCTCGCCGTCGCGGCCGGGGCTCTCGCCCGCGCGCAGCAACCCACCGACACCCTCTACGACATCGTCATCCGCAACGGGCGCGTCCTCGACGGGGAGGGCAATCCGTGGATTGCCGCCGACGTCGCGATCAAGGGCGGGCGCTTCGTGAAGATTGGCCGCGTCCTCGGGCGCGGAAAGACGGAGCTCGACGCGACTGGCAAGTACGTCTCACCGGGGTGGATCGACGCGATGGATCAGTCGGGATCGGTGCTGCCGCGCAACGGTCTCGCTGAGAACAAGCTTCGGGAGGGCGTTACGACGGCGATCGGCGGCGAGGGTGGCACGCCGGTGCCGGCGTCGCGCATCGGCGAATACTTCGCGACCCTCGAGCGCCAGGGCATCAGCGTCAACTTCGGGACGTACTTCAGCGAGACGCAAACTCGCGTCGCCGTCGTCGGCCGATCGGCGCGCGCTCCGACCGCACCCGAGCTCGACCGGATGCGCGCAATCATGGACACCGCAATGCGGGCGGGAGCCATGGGGATGTCGACGGCGCTGATTTATCCGCCGTCGAGCTACGCGACGACGGACGAACTGGTTGAGGTCGCGAAGGCCGCCGCGCCGTTAGGCGGGATCTACGCGAGCCACATTCGCGGCGAGGGCAAAGAGGTCGTGCAGGCAGTCGGCGAGGCGATCGCGGTCGGCGAGCGCGCGGGGATGCCGGTCGAGATCTTTCATTTGAAAGTCGCTTATCAGCCAGGCTGGGGCGTGCTGATGGACTCGATTCGCGCCGAGGTCGAAGCGGCGCGCGCGCGAGGCGTCGACGTCGCCGCCGATCTGTATGTGTACACCGCGGGCGGGACGGGACTCGAGGCGACGATTCCAAGTTGGGCGCACGAAGGCGGCGTGGATTCACTTCGCGCGCGGCTCGCCAATCCAACGACGCGCGCGCGACTCAAGAGCGAGATCACCACAGGCGTCACCGGCTGGTGGAACATCATCGAAGCCGCTGGCGGATGGGAGGGCATCGTCCTTGTCAACGCTCGCAATCCGGCGAACGCGAAGTATGAGAACAAGACAATCGCCCAGATCGCAAAGGAAACGGGAAAAGATCCCGCGGACGTCGCCTTCGATCTCGTCGCGCAGGGAAAGGGGCGCGTGATGGCGATCTACCACATGATGGGCGAGCAGGACATCGAGACGGCGCTGCGCTTTCCGTGGACGAGCATCGGCAGCGACGCCGGCGCGATCTTCAAGTATGGGGAGCCTGACGAGACGGGACTGCCGCATCCGCGCAGCTTCGGCAATTTCCCGCGCGTGATCGCTCGTTATGTGAAGGAGCGCAAAGTCCTCACGCTCGAGGACGCGGTTCGTAAGATGACATCGTGGCCGGCGACTCGATTCCGACTGGCGAACCGCGGCGCGATTCGCGAAGGCAACTGGGCCGACGTCACGATCTTCGATTTCGATCAGCTCCAGGACAAAGCGACCTACGAGAGCCCGATGGAGTTTCCGACTGGAATCGAGTGGGTGCTGGTGAACGGCGTGGTAACGGTGGATCACGGCCGGCACACCGGGGCAAAAGCCGGACAGGTGCTGCGCGGGCCGGGGTATGTATGTACCCCGGGCACCGGCAACACCTGTCGATCGGTTTCTTCGATCGAGCGCGCCCAAAGCGCGCGCGACTCCAGATAAGACGAACTAGTGCGCGCTACGCGCGCATTAGATCCCGTAGCTCAGGTTGAGACCGAAGACGGTCTTGCCCTGATCGATGAAGACCTTCTGCATGCCGAGGCTGGCGCCCCAACCATTCCGGTGCATGAGGCCGAGGCCGGCGCCCATCATGAAGCGCGAGCCACTAATCGAATTAACACCAGTCGGGCTGATACGACCCCAGCCGAAGCCAGGCGTCACGAACGGAGCGAAGGTCATGTCGCCGCTCTTGAGCACGAGCGCGAGGGGCGCGCCGGCGCTGAACGAAAGCAGACCGAGATCCTGAGGATTGGCCCAGCCGAAATCACCACGCGCGCTCAAGGTGAACAGGTTGGCATCCTTCCCATCACCCAACGCCCACGCACCGACGTTGGTCTCGGCGTTCAGGCCGAGCATCATGTTGCTCTTCGACCCTTGGGCGCTGGGGCTGAAGAAGCCCAAGCTACCGCCGAGCGAGACGCCGCTCACCGGCATCGAGATCGAAGCACCAAAGGAGTTGAAGCCAGTCGCGTTGTCGGAGAGGTGACCGTACTGTCCAGCGACCGAGTAACCCTTCGCGATTCTGCCAAGCATGGCGCTCGTGACGACCGGCGTCATCGCGCCGACCGGCGTGCCCGACAGGGCTACATAGCCGGCGATGTCGTTGGTGCTCGGGCCCTGCGCCTGAGCAGACGCAACGACTCCCGCCGACGCGAGCGAAGTCAGAACGATGGCGAACTTCCGCATGATCCGTCCTCCAAGAGGAGTTGGGGTAATCAATTCACATCAGCGGACTCTTCCCGCTGGTAAGGGGACGACCTGTCCACTTGTCAGGCAACTATTGACCGTTTTGAAACCCCCTTGACTTTCCGCGAGTAGTGTTGAAAAATCAACATACCCCGATTCTCTCTGAGGTCATCCGGTGTCGCCTCATCGTACAGAAGAAGCGCTCACGCGACGCGAGCGACAGGTCATGGACATTCTGTTCCGGCGCGGTGAGGCCACCGTTTCCGAGGTCATGGCAGATTTGCCCGACCCCCCCACGTACTCAGCCGTCCGGTCGATTCTTCGCATTCTCACCGAGAAGGATCTGATCACCCACCGGGACGATGGTCCGCGTTATGTCTACTTGCCGTCGAAGAGCGCGGAACGGGCGCAGGAAGAGGCGCTGCAGCACGTGGTCAG
>DATEHJ010000303.1:0-6343 GCA_035279645.1 Gemmatimonadaceae bacterium | reverse complement strand
GGCTCGTACATTCCCGAAGAGCTGATGCGGAACGTCTACCTCGTTCCATTTCACGCCGCGGTGGAGGCGGGCGTCGCGAGTGTGATGAGCGCGTACATGGATCTCAACGACGTTCCCGCGAGTGGAAATCGATGGCTCTTGACGGATGTGCTGCGCACGGATTGGGGATTCCGCGGCTTTGTAGCCTCTGACGCGTTCGCGATCGCCGGCCTTCAGGTCCACGGATTCGCCGCCGACCCTAACGATGCGACGTACAAGGCAATCCAAGCGGGCGCGGGGATGGACATGGCGAGCCAGACCTACCGAAGCAACCTGCCGAAGCTGGTCGCGAGCGGCAGAATCTCACCAGCGCAGATCGACGCGGCGGTTCGCCCGATCCTCGAGCTCAAGTTTCAGATCGGCCTCTTCGATGATCCATACCCTAACGAGTCGTCCGCTGGAATGGACGCGAGCGCCGAGGGTCGTGCGCTGGCGCGAAGGCTCGGTGCACGGTCGATGGTGCTGCTCAAGAACGACAACCACGCCTTACCGCTTCCGAAGACGCTGCAAAACGTCGCCGTGATCGGGCTCCTCGCCGACGCGCCGAGCGACATCACGGGAGGTCCTTCGCCGGCCGGGATCTTCACTCGAGGTCAGGATGCGCCCGCAGTCACTGTGTTGGCAGCGCTGAAGAATCGCCTGGGCCCGGAGGCGCGGGTCACCTACGTGCCGGGGCCGGGCATGTCCAAAGTTTTCACGGGACTCATGGACATGTTCCTCGGCACCAAGCCTCAACCGCCGCCGACCGCGGTGGAGGTCGCGGAGTGGCAGACGAAGGCGAAGGCCGCGGCGGACGAGGCCGACCTGGTCATCGCCGTCGTCGGCGAGCCGGCCGCGATGAGCGGGGAATCCGCCTCTCGCGGGACGCTCGGCTTGCCCGGCATTCAGGAGCAGCTGATCGAGGCAGCCGCGTCGTCGGGGAAGCCACTCGTCGTCGTTCTCGAGAATGGGCGGCCGCTCGAGATCAACTGGCTTGCCGAGCATGCGTTGGCGATTCTCGAGTCGTGGTTTCCAGGCGTGGAGGGTGGCAACGCCGTCGCCGATGTGCTGTTCGGAGACGTGAATCCCGGTGGAAAGCTGCCGGTGAGCTGGCCGCGCTCGGCCGGGCAGGAGCCGCTTTACTACAACCACAACCTCACGCACGCGCCGGAAAGCGATCCGCAATTCACCTCACGCTACTGGGACATCGCGAGCAAGCCGCTCTACCCGTTCGGCTATGGGTTGAGCTACACGACATTCAAGTTTGCTAATCTACACCTCGCGTCGTCCCGGATGCGGGCCGGTGACAGCGTGGAGGTGACGGTCGACGTCACGAACAGCGGCAGCGTGCCGGGTGACGCGGTAGCGCAGCTGTACATTCATCAACGGTCGGGCTCGACGTCGCGACCGGTGCGCCAGCTCGAGGGATTCCGTCGCGTCGCGTTGAAGCCAGGCGAGACGCGGACGCTTCGCTTTTCGTTAGGCAGGAAGGAGCTCCAGTTCTGGAGTGCCCAGGCGAAGCGATGGGTCGTTGAGCCGAGCGTGTTCGACGTCTGGGTTGGAGAGGATTCCACGGCGCCATTGCACGCCGAGCTCACGATCGAGCCCGGCCGATGACGGACTTCGACGAGCGCGTTCGCGGCGACCTGGCGCTCATCGGAGAAGGGCGGAGCATGGAAGACCTCGCGTGGGTGCTGCACACGGCACCCGCGAAGCTGCGCTCGTTCGTGTCGGAGCCGCAGTCTGCACCAGCGGGATTCTTAGATACGCTGGCCGAGATCTGCCTGCTTCGCCATAATGCGATCGCATTCGCCGACGGCCCGAACTCCTTCGTCGTTACCGACGAGTCGAAGCATTATCTCGAATCGAGCAAGTTGTACGCTGCGGAAGCAGCTCGTCGGATCGCGGCCGCGTGGACCGTTATGCGAGAGTCCGTGCCGAAGACGCTCACAAAGCGAGAGCTGCGTCGGCGCATCAACGTGTGGCTCGCGGGCAATCCCTGCGAATGGAGAAACCCGGCGCGGACTATCGAGGAGATAGCGGGCTTCTGTGGCAAGCCGGTCGATGAGGTCCTCCAGGATCTCGGCTTCACGTTCGATCCCTCGACGTCTTGATAGAGCGTGACGTTTCGGTTTCGTCTGATCACTGAGACTGAGACTCGCGATGTGAGACGTGAGATCCTTCCCTTTCGAGTCGCGTGACTCGCATCTCACCCAGGCTCGGCGAGTCTGGACTCGCCGAGCCTGGGTGAGATGAGCGCTTGCCAACGCGAAAAGGCCCGATCTCAGATCTCAGTTCGGAGATCTCAGTCTCAGTCTCGGTTTCGTCTGATCACTGACGACGAGTCTGCCGCGCACTGGGGGTGACACGATGCTTGGAGAATTCTGGGGGACGCGAATCGCGCGAATTGTGATGGCGAATCCAACCGATGGCATTCAAGCCGCAATCGCGCGTGTTCGACGAAAAAATGGAATGATGGTTGAGGGAGAATTTACGAGAACGATGTCGCCAAGCTGCAATTGGATTGCCTGGTGGAGTGTGGTTCTTCTCACGCTCGTGGGCGGCGCAGCGCCGATAGCGGCCCAGAACGCCGCGCCTGACGAATATGCGATTCGCAAGAGGATCTGCAGGACGACGATTCCGGCCAGCGCGTTCTCACGTGTTGTCATCTATGCGTTCGTGGACGTCGGCGACTCGACGAGCGAGAAGTTCGCGTCGGCAGCCGACGGCTTGTTGCAAGAACTCGTAACCGAGTCCCAACACCTCCTCGGCGCACAACACAACCACCTTCCGCAGGGTGAGCCATCCGTCCTCTGGAGCAGCGTCGATGCACCACTCCAGCTCACCGCCTATCGTGACGGCCGAATTGCCGCGCGCGGCGTGCAGGCGTCCGACTCCACCACCGCGTCGCTGATGGCGAGGGCGCTCGATTCGATCTCCAGCTTCGGCCTTCTCACTGTCACGAAGGACTCGTTACGCGACTCCGTGCGATTCGACATCGACTTCGTGAGACCGAGTCTCGATTCCGCCGGGCACGTAACCTCACCGAAGGTGAAGCGAAGCGCGATACCAGTCTTCTCGGAATCGATGCCGTGGGAAGAGATGGTGTCGCAGAAGGCGGGGCAGCCGCACCCGCATTATCCGGAAGCGGCACGCGTGCGGAACTACGAGGGCACTGTGATTCTCCAATTCATCGTGGACTCGACCGGCCACGCGCAGGCAACCACGATTCGCGACCTATGGCCGGATGCCCGCCCGCGATATACGGGCGCGGAGCTCGAGCAGTACACGCGGTTCGTCGAGGCGTCGACGAAGGGCGTTCTGCGAATAGAGTTCGTGCCCGCCCGCATCGGCGGCTGCAAGGTGAATCAGCTGGTGCAGATGCCCTTTGTCTACGGCCTGAACAAGCGGTGACGTTAGCGTTAGGCGCCAGACTCGCGGCGCCCGACGTGAGATGAAGCCGTGGTCTCACGTCCGGCGTCACGCGGCTCCGTGTCTCGAGTCTGGACTCGCCGAGCCTGGGTGAGATCAGCGCTTGCCAACGCGAAAAAGGCCCGATCTCAGATCTCAGTTCGGAGATCTCAGTCTCGGTTTTGTAGCACGATTTGAAGTATCCCGCTCAATCCGTGTATCCGCGAGCGTTAGATCAATGGACGATGACCGCGCTTGTTTTCGCGTTGAATGAACGCGATGTGCGCGTTGCGCTCGGCGAGGGGCGCGCTTGGCCAGAACTCCGTGCCGCTGAGACCTGTTCCGTACTGGCCGCAACTCGCGCAGTCGAACTCGTAGTAGTTCCTGTCCGGGTGAGGCCTGCTCCGCTCGGCATCGCCCCCGCAGAGTACACATTTGTTTTCAGCCATCCCCGAAACTATCTAAGCAGGAATTTCTCACAACAGTTTCGTGTCGCGAAAATAAACATTTGCGCTTGGTTGGAGGCCTGGCTAGTGTTTGTGCTCTCCGCCCGCCCCGTTTTCATGGCGGCTCAGCACGCGCAACCCCGACAACATCGCATAGCCCGTCCCATCGATGAGCGAGCCGATTCGCCCCGCGCTGACATCGCAGGAATGGGAGGGGTGCCGGTCCGGGCCCGTACATGTAGAGACCATCAATGACGAAGTGCACGTCGTCGTGCGCGATCCGGACGACTCACTCGTGAGCGTCAGCGGAAGAGACGAACTTTGCGCACTGATCGCGCTGGCGAACGACGCGTTGCCCGATGATGAAGCCCGCAAGCTCACGCGCACCGACATCGTCCTGCTTCGGATTCTTGCTGAGCAGATTGACGCAGAACGGCCTGGTGGAATCCGACTGCTCGGGCTCACGGCGTTGCTGCACGACAAGCTCGTCGCTTTGGTGCGGCATTAGGACTCGGTGGCCCAAGGGCCCATCCCGGCTCGGGCGGCGACGACATAGCCTGAGTCAATCGCGATTGCCGCGACACAAGGAGAGAGGATGTCGACCAACTGGAGGTCTCTGTTGGTAGCGTTGCTGCTCGCGCCGGCGACGACGTGGGCACAGGGGAGGGTAGTCATCCCCGCGGGTACGCGCCTCACCGTGCGGCTCACCGAGGAGCTCTCCACGGCGAACAGGCGCAAGGGGTCGGTGTTCAGCGCTCGCGTCGAGAAGCCCGTCATGGTGGACGGACGCGTCGTCGTACCGGTCGGCGCGCTCGCCTATGGGAGGATCCTCGACGTCGACCGCAACGTGCGGGTCGGTCGCCCCAAGATCGACGGAACACTCACGTCGCTGATGGTCGGCGGACGCGAGGTGTCGATCGTCACCGACGTGGTCGGCGCGGAGGGGAAGCGCGGCGGCGGGCTCGCGAAAGTCGGAGCCGGCACGCTCATCGGCGCCATCGCCGGGGCGCCGGTCGCGGGCGCGGCAGTCGGGGCGGGCGTCGCGGGAGTGATGAAGGGGAGCGACCTGGTGATTCCGGCGGGCACGATCGGCGAGGTCGCGCTCAAGCAGGACGTCGTGGTGAGGCGTTAGGCGCTCCCGAAATCGAGGACGCTACTTCTCCTCTGGGGTCTCCGGCGGCGGCGGCGGCGCATTCTCCACGCGCTGCTCGTCGCGCCGTTGCTGACGTTCGGCGCGCTTCTTGTCCGTCTTGGTCTTGCGCTCCTGCTCTTTGCGACGCCGATCGAAGTCGTAGTTCGGTTTCCGGGGCATGATGCGGGGCTCCATGAAGGCTGAAGTGAAGGCATGCTCAGACCGACTGCGTCAATGAAAGTAGCTGGGATTCCTGTATTTCGCTCACCAACCCTGCACGTTAACGGCAGGCCTCTCTGCCTAACGACCACCGTGGAGAGTCGGTCAAGGCGGATACTTGCACTGCGAGATCTAGCCTCCCAACGACACGACAACCACCAAATGCCAACGCCCCGCAAAGCTGATAGAGTAGGGAATACTAACAGCCAGAGCCAGCGCGGCTCCTCGCCAATCGGCCATGATCAAGTTGATGGGATACGCTTGCCTAACGCCCAGCAGCTGTCTGGTGTGTTGACGCTTGCAGGCCCTACTCGAGAGAGCTGCACCAACTTCCTGCGCCGCCTGTTCAGCGGAGGCACCGTTGCGTGCCGGTTCCACATTTTATCCGACGAGCTGGCGCGAACTGCCTGATGACGAACTCTACGCGCGTAGTTTGGTCGCGCTGATACCAGGGATGGCGACGTGCTGGTGAAAAAGTGCTGGCGAGTCGCCGCACGGGGAGTATCTTACACCGTATGTTCAGTCGATTTGGGCACGATGGCCAGTGAACTGAAGTGGTGGCGCGCAAAGCCGCCCTATGTCCTCGGAGCGTCCGTCAACTGGTTCGAACGCTCAAAGGCATATCCAGGTCGTGAGCTCGAGCGGCCGAAGCTGAGGGGAACCGTGCGCGTGTTCCGCGACTTCGATGCCTTCGATAAGGAGAACGGCTCGCGTTCAATCGACATTCCGCGTGCGTGGCTGGACGAGGTTGAGCCGCCGACCTAGCCGGCTGGTCGGATGACCTTCGGCTGGCCGTAGGCAGAACGTTGAAGAACCACGCCGCCGCGCCTGGCTATTTTTGCGATGCCGCGGATTGGTTGTCCACGAGGAAGGCCAGCGCAGCGGGTTCGATTCCCGCGTATGGAAATGGGCGTTGGAGCCATGGCCAGGTTCGATTCCTGGGCGGCATTTCAGATCTTGCGGCGGCAGGCAGGGACGCCACTAGGAACGTTGACTCCGGATGTGCTGAACGCCTCGGATCACAGTCGCCCACACAACGCCAGAAATCACGCCGACTAAGGCGAGGGCGGCCCACTCGGGTAGCCCGCTGTCGTGAACACCACCAAGCAGCGCGTAG
>DATEHJ010000302.1:0-6285 GCA_035279645.1 Gemmatimonadaceae bacterium | reverse complement strand
TCTCGCCGCGACACTGCTTGCCCTCACGGCGCAGGCCGTGCAGGCGCAGAACGCCGCGGACTACCAGCGCGCCGTGAACGCGGCGTATGAGAAGTACAAGAGCTTGAAAGAGGGAAAGAACGCCGACTACATCCCCGCGCTCGCGAGAGTCAATCCCGACCTGTTCGGCATTGCCCTGGTCACGCCGGACGGAAGGGTGTACACGGCCGGGGACGTGTCGTCGGAGGTGTCGATTCAGTCGGTGTCGAAGGTCTTCACGATGGCGCACGTATTCCAGCAATCCGGTGAAAAGGCGGTCGAGGAGAACATCGGCGTCGACGCAACCGGCCAGCCGTTCAACTCCATTGTCGCCATCGAGCAGTACAAGGGGAAGGAGATGAATCCCCTCGTGAACGCAGGTGCCATCACGACCACGAGCATGATCGAAGGCGGCAGCGCGGACGCCATCTGGTCGACGATCATCGCGACCCTCGATGACTTCGCGGGACGACAGCTGAGCGTGAACCAGGAGGTGTACAAGTCCGAGGCGGAGACGAACCAGCGCAACCAGGCGATTGCGATGCTGATGTACGCCTACGGCCACATCAAGGCTAATCCGCTGCAGGCGACAGATCTCTACACGCGCCAGTGTTCAGTGAACGTGAATGCGCGCGACCTCGCGACGATGGCGGCAACGCTCGCTAGCGGAGGACGCAATCCCATCACGAGCAAGCAGGTGATCGAGAACCGGCACGTCGCACCGACGCTGGCCGTGATGGCAACGGCAGGCCTCTACGATGACTCGGGTAAATGGCTCTTCGCTACCGGTCTTCCCGCCAAGAGCGGCGTCGGTGGCGGACTGATCGCGGTGTCGCCGGGCAGGTTCGGAATCGCCGTCGTGTCCCCGCCGCTCGATGAAGCTGGCAACAGTGTTCGCGGGCAGCGCGCGATCACGGACATCTCTGCCGCGCTCGGCGGCAACCCGTATGTGGTACCCGTCTCCGCGGTCGCGAAGCGTTAGGCGGAGTGGCTGGACGACATCCAACAAGGCTACCGCGATTGATCGACGAACTCGCGTCAGTCGCGGTAGCCTCGTGGCGCGGTCGTGACAGTTGCGCCATCCCCTGATTGAAGGCTCACGCTGCGTGCGCGAGTTGCTTCCCGAAGCTACGCGCCTTGAAGGCCAGCATAACGAAAAGAATGCCGAGGAGGATCGCGTACGTGGCGATGACCCACAGCACTGCTAGCGCTCCGACGCCAGGCCGCGCGACGAGAAATGCTCCAAAGGCGACCGACACGATGCCCGCGAGTATGAGCCGCCACTCACCCTGGACTTCTTTGCGCACGCGAATCGCCACGACGATCTCGAGCATGCCCGTCGCGATCGCCCAGATCGCGATATAGAACAGCAGCGCAAGGGCGGTGACGCCAGGGTTCATGAACGTCAGAATGCCGACGCCGATGCCGACCAGTCCGACGAGCAGAATCACCCACCAATGTTCTTGTTGCTTGCGATTCGAGATCGCGGACGACGCGGCGAGAAGGCCGTCGATGAACGCGTAGATGCCGAAGAGCAGCGCCAGCGCGGTGAGCGAGATACCTGGGCGAATCCAGGTCAGGATTCCGAAAGCGATCGCGGCGATGCCGCGCAGCAGTAAGAACGACCAGCCTCGCTGCAGTAGGTCGCTCATGCGGGTTTCGATTGCGTCCATTACGTCCTCCTCTCAGGTTCCCTCCGGGCCCGAAGCTCAGCGGTCGAGCGCGGTGGCGCCGCTGACGGCGGCGATCGCGCGAGAGCCGGTCATCGACCAGGTGCGGAAGCGGGCGAGCCATCCCCGTTCGGGAATGGTCGTGATCCAATGTTGCCGGCTGCCGTTAGGCATCACCACCGGCGCGGGGTGCTTCGTGAGCGGTGCACCACCGTCGGTGTCCAGCTCGAACGCCGCGCGCAAGGTCACCATGTCGCGATCGAGGCGAATCCCTTCGCCCGTGTCGGCGTCGCGCAGGGTGACCGTCCAGACGAGTTTGACGGGCACCGGGAGCGGCGTCGCGCGACGCGACGTTCCGCGTCTACTCGCATCGATACCAAACAGGTAGTCGATGTGATCGCTTTGCGTGCCGCGAACGAGAGCTACCCTCATGCGCGTACGTTAGGACGCGCCCCCGGCACCCTACCATTGGACCATCGCGAGCTTTCCCTTGGCCCAAAGTCCAATGGTCGCATCGGCCTGGAGTTGGAAATTACGCACCAAGTCCGGTCGTGTTCGTCACTGGAGGCGTATCACGTGTTTTCGTCGGAGCAAGCATCGTTAACGCGCTCGACGATCTCGACCGAACGTTGGGTCGGCATCGTCGATGACGACGCGTCCATTCGCTGCTCACTTGCGCGCGTGTTTCGCATGGATGGCATTCGTGTCGAAACGTTCGGCTCGGCCGAGGAATTCCTCGAGCGAACCGCCGTCGAAAAGCCCGACTGCGTCGTGCTCGACGTTCACCTTGGCGCGCTGAGCGGCTTCGACGTGCAGGATCGCTTGGTTTCGCAGGGCGACGTACCACCCATCGTCTTCATCACCGCGCACGACGACATCCCATCGTGTCGGCTGGCGCGACACGCTGGTGCCTGCGGCTATCTCCGGAAGCCGTTCGACACCGAGGCGCTCATCGCGATCGTGCGTCCACTTCTCTCCCGGGAATCAGCCGAATGCCCCGATCCGTGAGGCGAATCGACGCTCTCGTCCCGACCGCGTAAACGGCTCGCACCCGTCAGGCAATACCTACATCCCGAAAGTGCCCTCATGCGCACATGGCAGCCACGGACCGGTATTCGATCCAGATCCGGCGGGGTCGCTCGCCGGATATGGTTCGTGGCGATGTTGCTCGCGAGCCTGCTCGCGCTGGCCGCGGCGCGCCTCGAAGCGCAGCCGGTGCCCCAACCGGTGAGAGTGCTCATCGTTTTCGGCGTCACGCCTGAAGCGCCGGCCATCGCGCAGTTCACGCAGCGCCTTCGCCTCACCCTGCGCAATGCAGTGGCGTCGCCGGTCGAATTCTACGAGGAATACCTGGACCTCGACCGCTTTCCGGGACTCAGCCCTCACCTCGCCAACTATTTCGCAGACAAGTATCGCGGTTTTCGCGTCGACGTCATCGTTGCCGTCGGCTCGATCGCGCTCCAGTTCGCGACGGACCGGCTGCGCCCACTTCTCCCCGAGGCGCCCGTCGTGTTCGCGATGACCGTCGAGAGCGCCATGTCCGCGTCGACTCTACCGCCGAATGTGACCGGCCGTTTCGCGCCATTGCCGTTCACTCAGATCCTAACGATGGCATGGGGACTCCAGCCCGATGCGGAGCAGCTCGTACTCATCGCTGGTCTCGCCAGCATCGATAGCATCGCGCTCTCCGTTGCTCTGAACGCCGCGAGCGCGCTCCCGAAGCTCGAGGTCGTCGTGATCCGCGAGCTGACTTACGCCGACATGCTCGCGAAGGTGCAGCGGCTCTCGCCAAAGTCGATCATTGTCGTCGCCTACTATCGGCGCGATCAGCGCGGTCAGATGTTCGTTCCGGGGGAGGTGATATCGGCCATCGCGCGCGCGGCGCCCGCGCCCGTGTACACGTACTCTCGCAACCTGATCGGTGAGGGAGCTCTCGGCGGCGCTGTCACGAACCCCGAAGAAGAAGGCATCCGCGCCGGTGAACTCGTTATGCGCGTACTGCGTCGTCGCCCCGGCGAACCGTTGCCCGCGCCAGTGCTCGCCAGCACCGTGTTCACAGCTGACTGGCGTCAACTCCGCCGCTTCGATCTCCCCGCGGATCGGCTGCCACCAGGGACCGAGATTCTCTTCCGCGCGTCCGGCGTGTGGGAACGGTATCGCGCGCCGATCTTTGCCGCGTCGATCGTCATCGTCGCCCAATTCGCTCTCATCGCGCTTCTTCTGATCGAGCGGAAGCGCCGCATGCGTGCTCAACACGCGGTCGAAGAACAAGCGGTGTACGAGCAAACGATCGCCGATCTCACGACCGATGCCGTGCGCCACGCGCCCGAAGAAGCGCCGCGCGCACTCGAGGACGCCCTCGCTCGCGTCGCTCGATACTCGGGCGCGACAAGGGCCGTCCTCGTGCAGTACGCCGATGTGCCGACGCGTCCCTCGACGCGCCTTCACTGGCCGTACTCGACACAGTACACCAATCGCACCGACACCCGACGACTCAAATCAGAGTACAGCGCCACGATCGATTCAGGTCTTTTGATTCCTCTCGTCGCCGACGGCACGCCGATCGGCGCGCTCGAGTTGTACCGGCCAGACGTTAGGCAGGAGTGGTCGCCGCAGCTCATTGGTCGCCTCGATGCCGCGGGCGAGCTTATCGCCGGTGCGATGGCACGCTCGCGGGCGGCGCGAACCATTCGTCAGGGAGAGGAGCTCAACCGCGCCGTCCTCGCATCGATGTCGACGCTGATCGCGATTCTCGATAGCAACGGCGTGATCATTCGCGTCAATGACGCCTGGCGTGAGCTGGCCCAACGCGCGGCTGTCGCCGCCAACCGCGACGCGTTCGTCGGCGAGAACTACCTCGACGAATGCGCACGGGCGGCCGAACGCGGATGCGAGGAGGCGCGCGACATCCGCGACGGAATTCTCAGTGTGCTGCGTCGTCAGGCGACCGGATTCCGACACCAGTTCCACTGCGCGCCTGATGAGCGCTGGTATGAGCTCGCCGTCGATCGGCTGGAGCACATCGAAGGGGGCGCGATCGTCACGCACCTCGACATTACCGAGCGACGCCAAGCAGAGATCAGGGCCGAGGAGACGAGGCGTCAGATCGCGCACATGGGTCGTGTCGCACTGGTCGGCGAGCTCGCCGCCGCCGTGTCGCACGAGCTGAGACAGCCGCTTGCCGCGATACGCGCGAACGCGGAGGCGGGTGCGCTCCTCCTTTCGAGGGAGCCGGCCGATCTGCAGGAGGCCAATCGGATCTTCCAGGACATCGTCCTCGACGACATTCGCGCGGCGGAGATCATCGATCACATTCGCATGTTGCTGCGCAAGGATGCGCCGACGACGACTACGGTCGATCTCAACGAGATCTGCCGCCAGGCAGTGCACCTGCTCCAACGCGACGCCGTGTTGCGACGCACGCGTCTCGAGTTGGCGCTCGAGCCGCACGCCGTGTCCGTCTCCGGCGATCCGGTGCAACTCCAACAAGTCGTGCTCAACCTCGCGCTCAATGCGCTCGACTCGGCCTCGTCGTCAACCGATGATCCCGCCGTCACCGTGAGCACGACCGTTCGCGGCGGAGAAGTCGAGATTTCCGTCCGCGACACCGGGCCGGGCCTGCCGCCCGACGTGCAGGGCCACTTGTTCGAATCGTTCTTCTCGACGAAGAAGCAGGGGCTCGGGATGGGCTTGGTGATCGTGCGCTCGATCGTCGAGCGACACAACGGACGAGTGCGCGCCGAGAACGACGGATCGCGTGGCGCGGTCTTTCGCGTGATGCTGCCGACGTCGTAGGACCTAGAGCCAAGTGCCTCGCGTCGTGCGCCAAGTCTAGCCTTCCGCATGCCTGCGCGAAGGTATCGGCGATGACGGAGATCTCTGTTCCACAAGCCATTCTCGACGGCGCGAACTCGGATCATGTCTCGGTCGAGCTGTCCGCGCGGCGAACGGGGATGTCTTTTCAGCGGACGCGCATGAGCGCGGACCGCACGCTGATGAGTGCGATTCGCACGTCGCTCGCACTGATCAGCTTCGGTTTCACGATTTTTCAATTCTTTCGACAATTGCGCGACGAGAACGCCATCGTCGGCGCCCACGCCGCGCGGAACTTCGGCGCGGCGCTGGTCTACCTCGGCGTCGGGATGGTCGTGGCCGGCATCGCGTTTCACGCCCAGTTCATGTTGGCCCTCCGCAGGCAGCGCGAGGAGATGACGCGCGAAGGCCTCATCCACGGCCAGAGTCACTTCCCGGTTTCGTACACGCTCATCGTCGCGATGCTTCTGTTGCTGCTAGGGATTGCAGCAATCGCCAGCGTGTCGTTTGGGCTGGGGCCGTTGCGGTAGGGGCTAGCCCCTCACCAGGGCGGGCTTCGCCCACCGTCCAGTGTATGCCTCCGGCTTGGGCGAGTAGAGGCTCAGCGCCAACGCGAATGGACCGTTAGGCGCTGGCAGCCAGTTGGACTCCTTGTCGCGAGCCGGTGCGTCGTGCTGGATATAGATCGTGAGGCCGCCATCCCGATCACGCTGGAGCTCGGGCAGCATGGGCGAGTTGATCAGATAACGATCGATGGGGTTCGCCGCGAGCTGCCACGACGGAA
>DATEHJ010000301.1:0-20638 GCA_035279645.1 Gemmatimonadaceae bacterium | reverse complement strand
CGTTTCGCTACGAGAACAGGATTCCGGAGATGGAATACAAGACGTTGCGCTACCCGGGGCACGCCGAGCGAATGGAGGCGATTCGCGAGCTGGGACTTCTCGATCTCGAGCCAGTCGACGTGAAAGGACTGAAGGTGGTGCCACGTGACGCGTTTATGGCGATCGTCGGCCCGCGACTCACGAAGCCGGAGGGGAAAGATCTCGTTGCCTTACGAGTTGTCGTGAGCGGGACCAAGGGTGGCGCGCCGAAGATGCTTACGTGGGAGCTGATCGATCGCTACGACGAAAAGCATCACATCAGCGCGATGATGCGAACGACGGGCTACTCGCTCTCGATCACGGCCATGATGCAAGTACGCGGCGAGGTGAGGCCAGCGGGGGTGCACACGCCTGACGAGTGCATGCCGCCGGCACGGTACATCGAGGAGTTAGGGAAGCGCGGAGTGCAAATCCACGAGATCTGAGCTAGCGCACAAATTCCGCCAGCGTAGCACCCATCTGATCCATCGCTAGCTTCGCGTTCCAACGATCGCTGCCGTTGTAGATGAACGAGAACGCGAGGATCTCGCCGTTCTTCGCCGTGACGTATCCGCCCAAAGACGCGACCGTGTTCGTCGTGCCGGTCTTGGCGTGGAGATTCCCGCGCGCCGGCGTGTGACGCGCGCGATGCCGCAACGTACCGGACTCGCCCTCCAGCGGCAGCGATGCATGAAAAGTCGCGCCCCACGGCGCGCGATGCGCGAATGACAGCAGCTCGACCATCGATCGTGGCGTAACACGGTCGAGCACCGAAAGTCCACTGCCATCCGACGCCTGCACGTCCTCGGGGCGTGCGTCGATCTTCTGCGTGAGCAACGTCCGGAGCGTCGCGAGGCCCGTCTGCGCCGAGCCTACCTGGCCGGGCGCGGCCGCATGCGCCGCGTCACGGAACAGTAGCTCGGCGTAGAGGTTGATGCTCTCGCGATTCATCTCGGCGATGATGTTCGCAAGCGGCGGCGACGCGATTGACGCGACCTCGGTCGCCGTGCTTGGCGTTGTGGCAAGGGTCACGCGGCCGTCAATCACAACACCCGCCTTCTCCAGGGCCGCGCGGAGCGCGCCGGTGGCGAACGACGCGGGATCCTCGACGACCAACGAGTAGCGCTGCGGCTGTGCGTTGGCGCCGATCGAGCCCCGCACGAGAATGGGGCCGTCCTTCTGTCTAACGGCGCTGATTCGTCCGCCCGTGCCTCCAACGACGCGGACCGAGCTCTCGACCGCGAGTGTCGTCGTCGCCGGATCGAGCGTGACGACGGCTTTCTTTTCCTGCGCCTGGACGACGACCCACACGAGATTCTCGTTTAGCGAAAGCGCGGAAACCCGCGCCGCATACGCCGCGCCGAGATAGCGCGACTGCCAACCTTCCGGAACGAGCTGTGGATCGAAAGCGCTCGCGTCGCCGATGATGTCTCCATGGATGCGTCGGACGCCGGCGGCCGCAACCAGGTGCGCGAGTGAATCCATCGGATTCAGCGCGCCCCAGAACCGTGGCGACATCGACGGATCGCCACTCCCGCGAAGGTACAGGTCGCCTTCGAGCGTTCCGTCGGCGGCAAGCTGGCCTTCACGCAGTGCCGCCGTCTTGAATTGGTAGTCAGGTCCGAATCGGTCGAGAGCGAGCACGGACGTGTACATCTTCATCGTTGACGCGGGCTGCATCATCGCGTCCGGACTCTCACGGAACAGCGTGTCTCCGCGCGTGAGGGAAACCACCATCACGCCCCACTGACCTCTGCGGGTATGCTGAGCGAGCGCAGCCTGGAGATCGCCGGCCAGAGACTCGACTCCGTGCGGCGACGTCCACGACAACACCGCCGCTCTGTTTGCGACTTCACCCCGGCTGACGCTGCTTCGGGTGGCGCGGGAAGACCGGCGCGGTCTAGCCTTCGCTTTGTGGGATGTGCTCGTCGTCGAGTCAAGTACGACTGCACCGTCCTGCTTACTAAGGGGAGCGGCGCGAAGCTCTCGCGCGGCGATGCTCAACAGCGCAGCCATACCGATCCCCGCGAGCACGTGTCGCGACGGAACGACTAATTGATGTCTCGTGACAACGGTGCGATGCGCGCTCATGAAGGACAGGGTGGCAACTCGTGTTCCAGACTCCGTACACTCCGTGCGCGGAATCGCTCCGGTTTCGCGCGCGGAGTTCTGGTGCTTTCTCAAGTATCGGAAGACGAACGCTCGCTCAGACCTTGAGGAAAATCTTTCGCCGGTAGAGTTCGAGAAGGACGCCGTACCAGAGACCGACGAAGCACAACGCAAAGGCGAGCGAAGCGTTCACCGGCGAGAGCCATGTCGCGAAGAGCGATTCATAAATCGCCGACTCCAGCGGCACGCGCGCCCCATGATAATTCACGTAAATCACGGAGTAGATCAGCCGCGCCAGGAGTCCCGAACCCATGAACGCGATGAGCGGGTTCGTGCCGTAGATGACGAAGAAGTTTGTCCAGCGTTTGAAGCCCTGGATGTCGATCACCCACATGATTGTTGCGATCGACACGGCGGCCAGGCCGGCCGTGAAGACGACGTAGGAGCTCGTCCAGAGGCTCTTGTTGATCGGAAAGCCCCAATTCCAGATCATGCCGAGCGTCATGGCAAGACATCCGGCGGCAAAAAAAGCGTTGAGTCTCTGCTCAAGCGGCCGCTCCGTCCCGATCCAGCGCCCGGCGAGCACACCGAGCATCGCCGTGCAGATCGCGGGAATCGTCGAAAAGAATCCTTCGGGATCGAAGGTGACGCTGCCGCTCCAGATGTGATTGCCGAGGCCGACGCGGCTCCAATCAAGTAGGAAACGGTCCCAATACGCTGCCATCGTTCCTGACGGCACATCGAGCACCAGCGCGCCCAAAGTACCACCGCTGCCCGGAACCGTCAGGCACGTCATCACGACCCAATAGCCCAGTAGGAGCGCGCCGACAGTGGTGACGATCCGCTTGACCGAAGCGCCCTGTGTGAGCAGCGCGGCGCACATGTAGGCGAGGCCGATACGCTGCAACACGCCCATGATTCGCCAGTGGTACAATCGATCGACGACGCGTTGAAGGAACGTCGGATCGGCGACGCCACTGATGGCGCTCCAGGTGAAGAACGGGAATCCGTTGAGCAGGAACCCAAGAAGGAAGATCAGCGCGCCGCGCCTGAGGATTTGTCGACGAATGTCACTTTCTTCGGCGCCCCTCGCGCGGCGAGCGGACAGCGAAAGGTGCGTAGTAATGCCGACGATGAATAGGAAGAATGGGAACACGAGGTCGGTTGGCGTCCAACCATTCCACGTGGCATGCTCCAGCGGAGGATAGATGGCGCTCCAGGTGCCCGGATCGTTCACGAGCAGCATCCCCGCGACGGTCAGGCCGCGAAAGACGTCCAGCGAGAGCAGTCTCTCGCGCGAGCGCTTTGGTCCACCGACCTTGGCACTCGGCCGGTCTGTGGCCGTGCCGATCTGCTCGGTGGGCGGAAGGAGAGTTGTGCTCATGCAGTACCTCGAAGGGCTAGGGGCTAGGGAATAGGGGCTAGGGTTTGCCCCCTAGTCCGTAAGCCACTAATCCCTTTGACGATCCTACTGCGGCACCGGCAAATGGCCGGCCGAGACCTGCGCGCCGGCGACCGTCTCGTCGCCGTCATGCTGCTGCCATCTGAAGAAGATGACCGAGATGATGGCGAAAAAGAACAGGCCGCCTGGGATCCACATGATCAGACCGCCGATCAGTTGATCCTGCATTGGGGAGATACCCCAGATCCGTGGCGCGGCAGCGTAGGCTGGGTAAAGCACCGCGTCGGCGTAAGCGATGTAAACCGCGACGATCGACATGGGGATGCTCATGAGGAATAGGTAGAGCATCTGCATGGGGTAGGCGAGGCGCGGCAGCTCAGGAAGGGGGCTCAGAATGGGCCACCACATCAGCACCGAGGCGACGAGAAACGTGAGGTGCTGGACGATGTGGACAGGGTGGTGCGCGAGCGCAAGGTTGTAGAGTGGCGGGAGGTGCCACCCACACATCACCACGTTAAAGATCGCGAAGGCGTGGAGGGGATTCGTGATCCAACGCGCGACCGCCGCGACCGGTCGCGACCTGAGTGCCGGTCGCAGCATCCAGCCTGGCGTCGCCATGATCAGCATCGGCGCAACGGCGAGCGACAGCGTGAGGTGCTGGACCATGTGCGCGCTGAACAGATACGAATCGCTCAGGTCGTGCAGCCAGCCGTTGAGCGACAGGAACAGCGTGATCAATGCTACCACGAAGAGCGCGGGCTTGCCTCGGCCGAGTGCGTTGCCGGCGCGCACACCGGCCCGCACGCGCCATTGATACAAGATTGCTAATCCCGCGATGCCGAGCACCGTGCTCGCGTGAACGGAAAAGCGCGACAGACCTACGGTCGCGCCGGCGTGCAGGAGAGCAAGGGCAAGCATTGGCAGGCGTTCCGCGTCGCGAAGCTCAGCCGGTACGAATGACGAGCTTCGCGAAAAGGAACATCAGCGCGATGATCGTCGTCATCGCGATGAGGAGCGGGCCCGTGAATAGCGCGCGGAAGAGTTTGTGGTCGTACTTGAGGTGCATGTAGAACAGCACGACGATCACGAACTTCACCGCCGACATCGTGAGGAGCGCGGGAACGAACAAGCGCGACGCGACGAAGGCGGGGATGTAGTAGACCCACACCTCGACGATCGTGATGACGGTGAGGATCAACGCGACCCACTTGTACGTCCCCCAACTGGGGTGCTCGTGCACGATGCCTTCCGCCGCGTGAGCTTCGGCGGACGCAATCGATTCGCTGGTTTGCTGTACGGGTTCGTGAGCCATGGGCACGCGCTACCGAATGAGGTAGACGAGAGTGAAGATCGCGATCCAGACGACATCGACAAAATGCCAATACAACGCCGAAATGTCGACGAGCAACGCGTCGCGAGGGCCGAGGCCGCGCTTGACGTCGATCGCGAGCAAGGTCAACAGCCAGAGAACGCCCGCGGTCACGTGCGCACCGTGAAATCCCGTGAGCGTGAAGAACGACGACCCGAAAAGATTGGTCTTGATCGTCAGCCCTTCATGGACGAATGAGGTGAACTCGTACGCCTGATAGCACAGAAAGCCCGCGCCGAGCAGCGCCGTCGAGAGCAGCCAGAGTTTGGACGACTCCAGAAGTCGCCCGCCGAACCCAGGCCCAGCCCACCCCGGCTTGTCCTTATTCTCGACGGCGGCGAGGGCGAGGACCATTGCCAGCGACGACATCAGCAGCACGAAGGTCGATTGCGACGTGACCGGGATGTTGAGGATCGGCTTGAAGAGCGCACCGGCGGGGCAACCCGCGATCGGGCCGGTCGCCGACGTCGCGTTCGTGGTCTGACACCACCACTCGTGCGGAAACGGTCCGACGCGACTTCGTCCCTTGTAGATGAGATACGTCGAGATCAGCGATGCGAACAGCATGCACTCCGATCCAATGAACGCCCAGATCGCGATCTTGCGATGATCGAGGCCCGTAGTGGTCGGTGGGTGTCCGGCGTGAGCGACTGCTGAAGTAGACATCGTGGAGGATGACGTGGATTAGTGCTCGTCTTCGAGCGGCGTGAGGAGCCAGCCGTAGAGTGATGCGGTGAGCGCGCCGGCGAAGAGCATCACCAGGACAACGGCGAGTTGAGTTTTGTCTTTGTGAATCGCGATGAGCGACGCGAACATCAGCGTCATGAAGAGCGCGACAAAGAACGGCTTGATGGACGGATTCGGCATCGGAATGCCGAGCTCCTTCGCGGTCGGCAAGCGGCGGGGCGTGGGCGCCGGACCGCTCGGCCCAAACGGCACTTCGCGCGAAGCACCGACCGGTCCGCCGGGTGGATTCCCGATTGCGCGACTCACCCTGCCCGCGTGCTGTCCGCCGACGTCGATGTCGACGCGCTCCTCGCCCGTGGGCGAATGCGGAACCTCACTCGTCAGGGCCGGAGACTTCACATCCCAGAGCGGATAGCGCGAGGTCACCTTCGGCACTTTCGCGAAGTTGTAATCGGGGGGCGGAGAAGGGATCGACCATTCGAGTGTTGGCGCGCCCCACGGATCGTTGCCGGCGATGTCGCCGTTCTTTCGGCTGCGCCAGAAGTTCCAGAAGCCGATGACGGTGGCGATGATCTGAATCCCCATGCCGATCGAGCTCGTGAGATTGAACGACTCCCATCCCTGACCGGCATCGTACCGATAGATGCGGCGCGGCATCCCGTACAGTCCCGAGAAATGCATCGGGAAGAAGGTGAGATTCACGCCGATGAAGAACAGCCAGAAGTGCCAGGAGCCGAGCTTCTCGTCGAGCATTCGGCCCGTGAATTTAGGATAGTAGTAATAGACCCCGGCAAAGAGTCCCATCATCGAGCCGGCGACGAGCACGTAATGGAAGTGCGCGACGATGAAATAGGTGTCGGTCTGCTGAAGGTCGGCCGGCGGTGACGCGTGCATGACGCCGGAGATGCCGCCGACCACGAATAGCGCGACGAGCGTGATCGCGAACTTCATCGCCGTCGTGAAGCGAAGCACGCCGCCCCACATCGTGAAGATCCAATTGAAGATCTTCACACCGGTCGGTATGGCGATGAGCATCGTCGTCACGCCGAATACCGTATCGGCGATCGGACCCATGCCAACAGCGAACATGTGGTGCGCCCAGACGCCGAAGCCGAGGAACGCGATGAGCATTCCCGAATAGACCATCACTGGATAGCCGAACAACGGCTTTCGCGAAAACGTCGGGAGGATCTCCGATACGAGGCCGAATGCCGGCAGGATCAGGATGTAGACCTCCGGGTGCCCGAAGATCCAGAACAGGTGCTGCCACAATAGGGGATCCCCGCCCTGGGCGATCTCGTAGAAGTTCGTGCCGAAGAATCGATCGAACTGCAGAAAGACAAGCGCGATCGTGATCACGGGGAAGGCGAGCACGATCAGGAACTGCACGATGAACGACATCCACGTGAAGATCGGCATGCGCATGAAGTACATCCCGGGTGCGCGCATGTTGACGATCGTCGTGATGAAGTTGAATCCCGCGGCGAGCGACGACACGCCGAGGATCTGCAGGCCAAGGACCCAGAAATCGATGTTGAGATTCTTCGAATAAGCGAGCGTCGTCAGCGGCGTGTACCCGAACCAGCCGCCATCGGGAGCGGAACCGACAAACCAGGAGACGTTGAGAAAGATCGACCCGAACAGGTACACCCAGTAGCTGAACGCATTGAGCCGCGGAAAAGCGACGTCGCGCGCGCCGATCTGCAACGGGATGAGCAAATTGAAAAACGCGGCCGAGAGCGGCATGACGACGAGGAAGATCATTGTCGTGCCGTGCATCGTAAACAACTCGTTGAACCGCTCCGCCGAGACCACGTTCCCGTTCGGGAGCGCAAGCTGCAAGCGGATAATCGACGCCTCCAAGCCCCCGACGAGGAACCAGAACAGCGACGTGCCGAGGTACAGCGCGGCGATGCGCTTGTGATCGACAGTGCTCAGCCAGCTCCAGAGCCCACTCTCGGCGTGCGATTCGGCGCCGGCGTAGGTAGGGGCGGTGGCGGTTGTTGCCATGCGTCTATGTCTCCAGGGTATTCGTCGAAAGCCTAACGATGTGCTGCTACTTCAGCGCTTGGAGATACGCGACGATGTCGGCGATCTGCTGATCGGTGAGTCCCGCCTTCATCGTCGCCCCCAACTGCGGGTCGTATTCGTTGAGTCCGATCGTCGGCATCAGCACCCCGGGCTTCATCTTCCGCGCGTTCTTGATCCAGAGCGCGAGGTGGCGCGCGTCATTCGGATAGAGCCCCGCGGCGATTGTCGTCCGGCTGCCGATGTGCGTGAGGTTCGGTCCGATCTGACCTATCATGCTCGGATTGCCACGGATCGTGTGACAGCCGAGGCACGCGCCCGCGCCTTTCATGAGGAGTTCCGCGCCGCGTCCTGGATCGCCAAAGATGGGAGTCCACAGCACGTCGCTGGGCGTCGGCGTCGTCGGCACCGTGTACTTCGGCATGCGGTCGCGCGGGAACGCGATGAAGCCGGCTTGCGCGACGGGCGTGACTGCGGTCGCTGAAGGAGCTGGCGCTGGAACCGCCGGCGCAGGAGCCGCTGCCGCCCCGGCCGCCGGTCTTGGCGCGGCAGCCGGCGCGTTGCTCGAGACCGCCGGAGCAGGTGTAGCGACCGCGAACGCAGCCGGCGTCTGTTGATGCCCGATCCAGCTCGCGAACTCGTCAGGCGTCACCACGAACGTGCGAAACCGCATGTTCGCATGCGACGCACCACAAAACTCCACGCAGAACCCATTGTACGCGGTGAGCGTTGCGGAGTCGGGCGTGAACCAGAGGTAATTCGTGTGGTTCGCGATGAGGTCGCGCTTGCCGGAGAGCGCCGGCACCCAGAACGAGTGAATTACGTCCACCGTCTTGAGCGCGAAGTTCACCATGCGCCCTTGCGGGAGATACAGCTCGTTCGCGGTGACGACGGTGTCGAGCTTGCCGGTGGGACTCCGCGTCGTGTATTGCGGATAGCGGAACTCCCACCACCACTGATGCCCGATGACTTCGACCTCGAGCGAGCTGCTGCTCGCCTTCGCTTGTGTACGGAAGATCGTGCGGACGGTCGGGATCGCGATGAATACGAGAATCACCGCGGGTATGATCGTCCACGTGATCTCGAGCGTCGTGTTGCCGTGTACGTGCTCAGGCTGACGCGTCGCGCCGCGTCGTCGAAAACGGATGAGCGTGTAAACGAGAATCGCTTCGACAACAACGAAAACGATCGAACCGAACCAGATCAAAATCTCAAAAAGAAAGCCGATGTCGCGATTGGTGTCGGTCCGAGAGTGGAATACCGAATTCGGATATTGAGTGCAGGCGGCAACGACCAAAGAGGAGGCCGCCAGCGCTACCGTCAGCGCGGCGCGAACGAGCCGGCGCGGGCGGGACTGATAATGCATTGCGCTTTCCTTTTCCGGGCGTGCGGTGCGCCACTGGCGACGCGACGTCATGTCGCGCGTGCGCAGGACGCAAGGTCTAGAGCAACGGCAAGGTACCGGCTGACTCTGGCTGAATCAAGCCGCCGCACAGGATGCACAGCGCGCGCCGCCATGCGCGAAAATGCGCGTGGAGCGGCGCGCAGAGCGTTTGCGTCAGTCGATGTTATTCGTCAGGTAATTGCCTACGCGCTCACGCACAGCGCCCTACGCTCTAAGCAACCATGGCTGGTCTGAGACTCGACGGCGCAGGACAGGCCAAGATGAAAACGCTCGACGATGCGATGAGCACACTGCTGCGAATCAACGGACTCGTCGAACAGTATGCCTTACAAGTGAAGCGCAATCAGTCGGGCTCCACCTTCCTCTCGAACATTCGGCGACAACTGCCGCATCTCAGCGGAATGCTCAAAGGTCAATTCGGCATGATCTCCGACCAGGTGATGCAAACGAATCTCGCGTCGAGTCGCGGCGCGAGTGAGCAGCTACGCGTACGCGCGCTGCGCGAGGGCGTCGCGCAGGTCAAGACCGCGCTCGAGATCGCCATCGTGCACGTCAAGGAAAAGCACGAGCTCACCGAGGGGAACGAAGGGCAAACGCGCGCACGCTGAGCCTTTGTCGCGCCGCGCTCAGCGCACCCGATCCAGCTTGGGATTCGCGCGCGACTCGCGTCCAACCTTCGCTTGCGGCTTGCCGTCCACCGCAACGACGTCGGAGGTGAAGTCGAAGAGGCCGTCGCGCACGATCGACGTCCCTACCGCGTACACGTCCACCGGAGCCTTCTCGTCCTCGAAGGCGCGCACACGCGCCGCGTTCAATCCACCCGAGACGACGATCTTGACCTCGCCAAATCCTTCCGCGTCGAGCCCGTTGCGCACGTTCCACGCGAGCTGCGGATTCACACCCGTTGGACGAAACGCGCCCATCTGCGGGATTACCGACTTGTCGACGAGATTCTCCGGCGTGTCGAGTCGGACGCCCCAAAGCCGCCCCTCCAGCGCACGCGCTACTTCGAGACTGGTGCGCACACAATCGTTCTCGTAGTCGACGAGCGCAATCAGATCCACGCCCGCGCAATGCGAGGCGAACGCCTTGGAAGCGCGCACCGTGTCGCCCCCATAGGCCGCGATGAGCGAATGTGGAACTGTACCGATCCCGGTACCACCAAATAGTGACGCCTGTGCGTCCGTGGACACCGAAGACGCACCGCCGGCATGGGCAGCGTAACCATCCCCAGGTTGAGCGCCCCAATAGTCCTGTCGCGCTCCAAAAAACAAAACCGGCTTCGGCCGCGCGGCCTCGACCAGCTGGCGCGTGTTGGTGCAGATACGCGTGCGTCGGCAGAGTACGCCGAGGTACAGTGTCTCGAGATGGGCGAAGCATTCGTACGGCCCATCGATCGTCAGCACCGTGTCCCACGCTTCGAACTGATCGCCTTCGTACAACGCATGAACGGTCAGTGTACTCCAATCTTGCGAGCACAACTTCAGAATCGCGATCGCCTCGTCCACGCCGCTCAGAAATCCTGGCGTCTTTCCGCTCACCTGCATCGTAACGCGCGCGCTGTGCGAATCGGCGCGCATAACATCTCGTGCGCGCTCAAAATACTTGTCGGTGTAGAAGCCCGAACGGATCTCGTCGACGGGCAGGCGGAACACAGCAGGATCGAGTCGCTTGCGACGTCGTGGCATTAGGACGTCCCGGTTTCCGAGCGACCCTTCCCTCCCCTACCGCCGTCCCCTGTCATCGCCTCGGGATTCAGCAAGCGGTCGAGCTCCTCTTGGGTAAGCAATCGCTTCTCGCGGACTATGTCGTAGACTCCGCGTCCGCTGTCGAGCGCTTCCTTGGCGATTTGCGTCGCCCGCTCATACCCAATCGCCGGCACGAGCGCGGTGACGACACCAATCGATTGCTCGACGAAGTAGCGCAGCCGATCTGGGTTCGCCGTGATCCCCTCGATGCACCGCTCACGCAACACGACGCAGCCATTTCGCATCTCGCTGATCGCCGACAAGAGACGAAAGGCGATCAACGGTTCGAAGACGTTGAGCTGCAACTGGCCCGCGCCGGCGGCGAGTGTCACCGCGACGTCGGCCGCGATCACATCGAAACAGACCTGGTTCACAACTTCGGGAATGACCGGGTTCACCTTCCCCGGCATGATCGATGACCCCGGTTGCATCGCCGGTAGATTGATCTCGCCCAACCCTGCGCGCGGCCCAGAGCTGAGCAAACGCAGATCGTCGCAGATTTTCGACAACTTCACCGCGCATCGCTTGAGGACACCGGAGAGCTGAACGAACACGCCGGTGTCCATCGTTGCCTCGACAAGATCCGGCGCGGTGACCAACTGCTGCTTCGTGATGCGCGCGAGATGCTCGCGCACGACATCGGCGTAGCCGCGTGGAGCGTTGATGCCGGTGCCGATCGCCGTCGCGCCCATGTTGATTTCGCTGATCAAGCGCTGTACCTCGGCGAGCCGCTCGACGTCTTCGAGAATCGTATGTCCGAACGCGCGGAACTCCTGGCCTAACGTCATCGGCACTGCGTCCTGGAGTTGCGTGCGTCCCATCTTGATCAGCGACGAGAATTCCTCGCCCTTCGCCAGGAAGGCGTGCGCGACCGCCTTCTCGGCGGCGCGTAGCTCGTCGATCGAGCGGTGCAGCGCGAGCTTCACCGCCGTCGGATACACGTCATTCGTCGACTGGCTGAGATTGACGTGATTGTTCGGATGGACGGAAGCGTAGTCGCCGCGCGGTTTCCCCATGAGCTCGAGCGCGCGGTTAGCGATCACCTCGTTCGCATTCATGTTCGTCGACGTGCCGGCGCCACCCTGAATCATGTCGACGAGGAAGTGCTCATGATGCCGACCCGAGCGAATCTCCCCGGCGGCCCGGACGACGACGTCGGCGATGCCGTGATCGAGCAATCCCAGCTCGGCGTTCGCCAGCGCGGCTGCCTCCTTCACCGCGGCGAGCGCTTCGACGAGGGCAGGAAATTCGCGCAGCGGAATTCCCGTGATGGGAAAATTCTCTAGCGCGCGCAGCGTCTGGATGCCGTAGAGTGCGTCGTCGGGCACGTCGCGCTCTCCTAGCAGATCATGCTCGCGTCGCGTGCGCGAGCCGGCGAAGCCCAACGTTCGCCCGTGGCCAACGAGTGTCGCGTCGGTCGCCGCGAGGCGTCGCGAGATCGTCCGCGCCGCGCGCCCCACGAGCGCGGCGTAGAGGGCGGGATACTCCTTGAGCATTTCCTGAACTTGCTCTGCGGAGAGGACGAACGCGTCGGTGCGCTGCACGGCGCGCGCGCTCGTCCCGTGCGGCGAATCATCCAACAGCAGCCCCTCGCCGAGCGCCTCGCCAGCGCCGAGTGTCACCAGGCGAACGGGCCGCCCTTGCACATTCTTCTCGATCGCGACTGCGCCACTGCCCAGAATCGCGAGGAAGGAGCGGGACGCTCCTTCGTTGAACAACATCTCGTCGCAATCGAACGTCCGGGCCATGACGAGACGCGAAAGCTGGTGGAGCGCGGACTCGGTGAGTCCCTCCAGAAACTGCGCCTGGCGCAGTTGGTCGCGGATAGTCGAAGAGGCGGCCATGAGCCGGCGTTCAGTTTTCTGACGTAGTTTGTGCGCCGAGTGGCGCCCGTACCGGGCGCGTTCAAGGGGGACAGCAGTGACGAACCTACCGAGAAGCCCCCTGCTTTGGCAGGTGACGCCGCCAGTGTCGCGGCAGCGGGCACGGGTCCAGTTCGGTTTGCTGAGCGACGCAGCGCCCCTGGGTCGTGCTGTCCGTTCTCGAGCATTCGCTCTAGAATCAGTGAGAAGCACAGCTCTTTCCCTCAACAGCTGGAGGATCTTGTGCCCGTTTCCCGTCGTGATTTCATCGGCGCCGGCGCCGCCGCGGCGGCAGGATTGGCCCTACCAAGCCTAGCAAGCGCTGCTGCTGCGCCAGCTCCCGGCCCAATTGGTTTGGGAGGGGGGGCGCCCCGACGGCCCATCGTCATTTCCTCAGCGAACGGATTCTATCGGGACAATCCCGCCGGCAGCCCGATCAAGAAGGCCTACGACATGATTGTCGCTGGCGCGGATCCGCTGGACGCGGCGATCGCGGGCGTGACGATGGTGGAGCTTGATCCGAACGACATGTCCGTCGGCCTCGGCGGCCTGCCTAACGAGGACGGCGTCGTGCAGCTCGATGCGAGCTGCATGCACGGGCCAACGAAGCGCGCCGGCGCCGTGGGTTGCCTCGAGGACATCGCCACCGCCGCCCAGGTGGCCAAGGCCGTGATGGATCGCACCGAGCATATCTTTCTCGTCGGCGCCGGAGCGAAGAAATTCGCACTCGAGATGGGATTCAAAGAGCAGAACCTCATCACGGACAAGTCTCGGGAAGCGTGGCTCAAGTGGAAGTCACGTCTCAATCCGAACAACAACTGGCTCGATATCCCAGACGACTCGACGCCCGCACGCCGTCCACGCGTGACGCCGGCGCCGCACGGCAACGACGATGACCACGTTTTTCTTGACGAACATGGTGTGCCCTACACGTTCGGCACGATCAACATGAACGCGGTCACGGCCAGTGGCGACATCGGCTCGGTGACGACGACCAGCGGCATTGCGTGGAAGATTCCCGGCCGCGTCGGCGACAGCCCCATAGTCGGCGCCGGGCAGTATTGCGACAACGGGGTCGGAGCCGCCGGATCGACAGGACGCGGTGAGTCGAACATCAAGGTCTGTGGCGCATTCCTCGCTGTCGAGCTGATGCGACAGGGTAAATCGCCTGAAGAGGCTTTGCTCGAGGTCATGCGACGCGTCATCGCGATGACGGAGAAGCGCCTCCTCGACGACAAGGGCCGGCCCTACTTCGATCTGAGTTACTACGCCGTTACGAAGGACGGACGGTACGCTGGATCGGCCGCGTATGAGGGCGGTACCTTTGCCGTAGCCGATGCGAACGGTCCGCGCGCGGAGCCCGCGGTATTTCTGTTCAAGCGCGACGAGCGGCCGCGTCCACGTTAGCCAATAGGCGCGAAGTAGAAAGACCCGCGAGCGATGCTCGCGGGTCTTTTTGCACGACTAGTTGCGTCGGAAATCAGTGCACCTGGATGGAGCCCTCCATCCCCGCATGGATGGTGCAGTGATAATTGTAAGTGCCTGGAGTCGTCAGCGTCACCGAGAGCGTGCTGTTCTGACCCTTGTCGCCGCTGCTCGTCGGTAAATTGCCGGGCGCCGTCGTCCAAGTCACGTTGTGGACTACGGTGCTCGACCACGTGAAAGTCACGGTAGCCCCGCTCGCGATGTCGGCTTGGTTCGGAGTGAAAGCGTTGCCGCTCCCACCCACATCGACGGCCAACGACGTCGCGAAGCTATTGGTGACAGTGATCTGCGCCTGTGGGCTCGTGATTTGATCCACCGTGGCGGTTATTGACGCGGTGCCGAGGGTGGTTCCGGTGACACTGACCGTTGCGCCGTTAGGCGAGATGCTGACCACGGAAGAATTGGCGTTGTTCCAGGTGACAGTCTTCCCACTGATCGCGTTGCCGCTTGCATCTTTCGGCGTGGCCGTGATGCTCACGGATTCCGCTGGCTTGATGAGGGCCGTCGACCGACTGAGCGACACGCTGCTCACCGTCGCCGGAGGTGGGGGATTCGTCGTGCCACCGTCGCTTCCTCCGCCGCCACCGCAAGCGATGATCGGACAGAGAGCGACCGTCAGTACCAGCTTCGCGACACGCATATGCCTGAGCTCCAATGGCTGATCCGGGGTGAGAGGGAACGATCCCCTATCCGGGATGACGCGTTAAGAGTTCCCAATGTTGACGCGATGACGAGGTGCTCGCCGCGAGCGGCATCACAACAACAACAACCTACGCGCCGGCTGGGTCGGGGAGCAGGTTGAGCATGGCCGCGTGCCGCTCGCTGGGCGACGCCGCCCTTTGCTGAGCGGAGGGCTCTGTCGGCGGCGGGGTTGGTGCCTCCAGCCGCAGGTTCGACACGAGCTGCGACAGCCGCTCGGCGGCGCTCGAGAGAGCGGCAGCCGCGGCGGCAATTTCTTGCGTGCTCGCGCTTTGCTCTTCGCTCGATGCCGCCACTTGCTGCATTGCCGCCGCGAACGATTCCGTGCCGGTGCTGAGTTGCGTCAGTCGCTTTGTGATTTCGGCGACGAGCGTATTCGCCGACGTCGACGTCCGCTCGATCGCGTTCGTCCACGTCTCGTTGCTTTGGACCGCATCCTCCACCGCTACGAACGAGCGAGCGCCGTGCTCGGTTGCTTCGAGGACCTGACGCACTGTCGCAACCGATCGCTCGCTCGAGGATCGTGACGCCTCGATGCCGCGCAGCACGCCACCCATGACCTGTTCCGTGCGCTGCGCGGCTTCCGACGACATGGCGGCAAGACGTCGCACTTCACTCGCGACGACCGCAAAGCCTTGGCCATGTTCACCCGCGCGAGCTGCCTCCATTGCGGCATTCAGCGCGAGCAGCTTCGACTGCCGAGCGAGCTTCTGCACGAGCGTAACGAAACTGCGTACCTCGAGCGACGCGGTCGCAAGTCCGTCGATCGCCGCGGCGCTGGCGACGACATCCTTCGCGAGGAGCTCCAAAGCACGAGAGCTCTCGTCCAGCTTCGCGCGACTCTCCAGCGAGAGTCCACGCAGCTGTTCGTTGCGCGTCACGCCCTCGTGTGCCCCATCTCGAAGCTCAGCGGCGATCCGAACGAGTTGTTCCGCCGACGCGGACAGCGTTTGAATCGACTGCGCCATCCCCGTCGATTGCTGCGAGAGCTCGCTCGCCGTGTGAGCTATTTGCCCCGCGGATGCGGCCATTTCTTCGGTGCCGGCGGTGATTTGTGCGGACATTGCCGACGTCTCCGAGGCCGACGACCCCAGGGCGAGCGCAAGCCTTCTTAACTCGGCCACCATGGCAGCGACGGCACGCGACAGCCGACCGATCTCGTCCTCCGCGACGGCATGACTCACCTGCCGCGACAGATCGCCAGCCGCCACAGCTTCCGCAAGCTCAGCGAGATTCGCGGCGGGCGTCGTGATTCGTCGCTCGATAGATCGACTCACGAGGACCAGAACGCCGACGAGCGCGGCCAGCACTAAGACAGCGGCGCCGAACAACAGCAGTTGCGCGCGAAGAATGGGAGCGCCGAGGATTGCTTCGTCCTCGTGAGCGACAAGGCGCCAATGACCGTCGTTGGCGACAATGACGGCTGCCCGTTGGCGTGCTTTGTCGACACCAAAGTTGATGATGGTGTCGGTGATCCCGCGCGTGAGGTCCTCTGTGCGCGTCAAAATGCGGAATCGAGTTCCGCCGGCGGAGCTTGCGATGACGTGGCCCGTCGAGTCCACGATATCGACGCGAAAGGAAGAGCCGACACCACCTTGCATCAGCGCCGTGTCGACACTGGACAGACCGAACTTCGCTTTGATCACGCCGACTCGCCGGCCGTGATCACGCACCACTCGGGCGAGCTCCACGACTGTCTCGCCTGTCGCCTTGTCCTCGGTCGCATTCGGGTCGCTCAGGCCATTCTTCCAGGCCACTTGCCACCACTCTTCGTCGCTTTGAACGAAGTCGGAGGACGGAGATGTCGTGACGGCGTTGAAGCCGTACTGGTCGGTGAGTATGACTTCCGCGATGTCGAACTTCGGCAGAAGATCAACCAAGTACTCCATCGAGACGGAGTCCACCTGCTGCGATCGAGTCTTCTTGAATCGCTCCTCGAGCACGGGGATCGGTTCGTTCGGCAGCCCGCGACTACGTGCGACGGCGGCACCCCTCTTGGCTGCCTCGATGACGGAGTTGTCCCACGCCATCAGGTCTACCTGCCGGAAGCGTTCGGCAAGTGCGCGATCGACGAGGAGCGCCGATCGGCGCGCGGCGTCGGAAAGGACCGCGTTCTGTTGCTGCCTGATCGCGCGACCAATACCGACGCTGCCGCCACCAGTGACGACGATCAGAAGAAGGATCGCAACCACGCCGGTCGAAAAGACGTAGCGTCGGCGGAGCGAGCTCTTTACGTCATTGGCGCGACTGCGCGAGCGACGACGAAAGAGCTTCCAGTTCATGATCGGCGACATGCGCTGTTCGCGGTTGGCGATGCCATTCGACTCCGCCTACATTGCCTTAGAGAATTCGCTTAACGCTTGAGCGACGGAACCGCGGACGTCCGCCCGCGTAGCGCACCGTCTCGCCTCGAAAATGACTGAAGTGACGCAACGAAAACCGGATTCGGCCACCGAGCCGGACGGCTACGATCCTGCCATCGTCGAGAAGAAATGGCAGACTCGATGGGAGCAGCGGGGAACGAATCACACCGACCTAGCAGGTGGTGCGCGTCCGTTCTACGCCCTGATGATGTTCCCGTACCCGTCAGCAGAAGGGTTGCATGTCGGCAACCTCTTCGCGTTCACGGGTAACGACATCTATGGACGATTCCAGCGTCTCCAAGGGCACACGGTTTTCGAGCCGATCGGCTTCGACGCATTCGGCATCCACTCCGAGAATTACGCGCTCAAGGTCGGTGTTCATCCGGCCGAGCTTATTCCGCGAAACATCGAGAATTTCCGCCGGCAGTTGAAGAGCGCCGGGTTGATGATCGATTGGCGGTACGAGCTCTCGACCACCGATCCGTCCTACTACAAGTGGACGCAGTGGATCTTTCTCGAGCTCTTCAAGCGCAAGTTGGCGTACCGCGGTCGAGCGGCCGTGAACTGGTGCCCAAAGGACAAGACCGTGCTCGCGAACGAGCAGGTCATCGCCGGTGCGTGCGAGCGCTGTGGCACCAAGGTCGAGCAGCGTTTTCTCGAGCAGTGGTTCTTTAAAATCACCGACTACGCGGAGCGTTTGCTCGCTGACTTGGATTGGATCGATTGGTCGGAGAGCACGAAGACCGCGCAAAAAAACTGGATCGGCCGCTCGGATGGCGCCGAAGTCATTTTTCGCGTGGCGGATTTGCTCGAGATGGCGGGCGCGGCGACGGTCGGCCTCAATGTCATGGCGACGACGGCGGAGCTGAACGCGCTCGCCACCGACATCAAAGTCTTTACGACGCGTCCGGACACAATTTTCGGCGCGACGTATCTCGTGCTCGCGCCCGAGCATACGCTCGTCGACGCGTTGACGTCGGACGAGCAGCGCGAGGAGGTCACCGCCTATCGCCGCAGCGCGGCGAAGCAGGACATCGTCACGCGCAAGGTGAACAAGGAGAAGACGGGCGTCTTCACCGGCGCATACGCGATCAATCCGGCGACCGGCGGGCCGATACCAATCTGGATCGCCGACTACGTGCTCATGGAGTACGGTACCGGCGCGATCATGGCCGTGCCCGGGCACGATGAACGCGATTTTGAATTCGCTAAAGTATTCGGTCTGCCGATCGTGCGTGTCGTCGCGCCACGCTCCGCGCACGCGGCGCACATCGACTCGCAAAATCGCGACGAGCACTCCACGCTCAGCGAGCCCTATCTAGAGACCGAGAACGCGCACCTCGTGCATTCGCGCCAGTTCAACGGACTCAGCGTCGAAGAGGGCAAGCACGCTATTGTCGCCTGGCTCGCGAAGCACAGTCACGCCAAGTCTTACGTTACCTACCGCCTCCACGATTGGTGCGTCTCGCGGCAGCGCTACTGGGGTCCGCCGATCCCGATCATCTACTGCGACAGGTGCGGTGAGGTGCCGGTGCCGGAGAAGGATCTGCCGGTGGCGTTGCCCAATGTCGAGGACTTCACCCCCGACGACACGGGCGTCTCCCCGCTCGCACGCGTCGAGTCCTGGTACCGCGTCCCGTGCCCGAGGTGTGGCGCCGTCGGCCGCCGCGAGACCGATGTCTCGGATACGTTCCTCGACAGCGCCTGGTATTTCCTCCGCTACCCGAGTGCCCACGTCGAGAAAGCACCTTTCGATGAGACAATGCTCGAGAAGTGGTTGCCGGTGAACTCGTATATCGGCGGCAATGAGCACGCCGTTCTGCACCTGCTCTATTCTCGCTTCGTGACGATGGTCTTACATGACGCAGGGCACCTCTCGTTCGAAGAGCCGTACACGAAGTTCCGCGCGCACGGGATGATCATCCGTGAAGGCGCGAAGATGTCCAAGAGCCGCGGCAACGTCGTTAATCCCGACGAGTACATCGAGCGATGGGGTGCCGACTCCTTCCGCACCTATTTGATGTTCCTTGGGCCGTACGAGGTTGGTGGAGATTTCCGCGACCAGAGCATCGCCGGCGTCAGGCGCTTTCTCGATCGGCTCTGGGCGAGCGCTATCGAAGCAAAACGCACTGGAGTGCCTGACGACACCGTCCTGCGCAAGCTGCACCATACGATCAAAAAGGTAGGCGGCGACGTGCCGCGCCTGCAGTACAACACCGCGATCGCGGCGATGATGGAGTACATGAATGTGTTGCGGGCGAAGGAGCGCACGCCACACGTCGACGAGGTACTGCCGCTCGTGCAGCTCGTGTCCCCATTTGCGCCGCACGTCGCCGAGGAGCTCTGGGAGCGGTTAGGCAAGACGGGGAGCGTCTTCGATGCCGGCTGGCCGGCGTTCGACGCGTCGCTCGCGGCGGAAGACCTCGTCACGATCGCCGTGCAGGTGAACGGCAAGCTTCGTGGGACCATCCAACTGGCGCCAGACAGCAGCGAGGAAGGCGCCGTCGCCGCTGCCCTCGCGGATCCCGGGATCGCCAAGTTCCTTCCCGGGCCGCCGACACAGGTGGTCTACAAGCCGGGAAGAATCCTGAGCGTCAGGGTCTGACCACCGGGCTCTCACGGACTAGCGCGGACAACTGATGAAAGGACCCGGCTTAGAATGTGATCCCGAAAGTGACCGGGATCGTCACGAACGACGGGCCCTGCGCGAGCGCGAAATGCAAGCGCGCCTCGGCGTAGGCGCCGACGCCAGTCAACGGAATCGAAAGACCCGTTCCGACATTGAAGCCGGCGCTGTTGCCTTGTTCGCCGACATGGTACAGCCCCATCCCGCCGATCAAGTACGGATGCGCCTGAGAGCCGGGCGTGTGATACACCACGTTCACGAGGAACGCAATCGTGTTCGCATCCGTCGTGTTGAGCGCATTCTTATCATGGGCGAAGTATTGGTAGAGCACCTCGCCACGAATGCCGAGCGGCTCGCTCGGCACGCGAAACTCGGCCATGCCATCGATATTGAACCCCGGTTGCCGATTCTTCGCGAGTCCGCCGGCGGGAATGCTGATGCCACCGCCAAGGCCAAGGACGGGCAAGGGCATCGTTTGGGCGCCCGCACTCTGCGCGCTGAGTCCGCGCGCGCCGCAAGCGAGCGCAACGAGAGCCACGATAGTTGAGAGTCTACACATGATGGGAAGGGGAGGCTGGACAGGAACCGCCGAAGCTGAACCTAATGAGAGGACAACGGTCGAGGCGGCCGTCCCCCGGATTAGACAATCCCACTGATCCATTCGCCGACAAAATAGCCGACGACGGCGACGCCTAGTCCGACGACGAACATGTCGAGGCCTGAGCGGAAGACACTGCGACCGGTGAAGATCGATCGCGCCGCGCCGACGAGAAAGTGTGATAGCATTGAAACAACGAATGCGATCACGATCGCCGTCGCGCCGCTCCAGATCAAAAA
>DATEHJ010000300.1:0-3089 GCA_035279645.1 Gemmatimonadaceae bacterium | reverse complement strand
GCCGCCGGCGCCAGTCCATCAAAGCGCGCAGCGTGTGCTGCGGGAGCCAAGCCAATGATCAGCAATGGCGATCAGTCCATCTATGAATTCATGTCTGTGGTTGGTCGTGAGATCGAGTCGCTGGATCAGCAGCTCGCGTTTCAGGATGAGAAATTTCTCTCCTGGGTCGCGCGTGATCTCCGCGATGCGCTGAATACCGAAGAGCGCACCCAGGACGAGCTCGATGCGGCGGATTTCGCTCGTCGCACGCTGACTCGGCTGGCTGTGCGTCGCGCCGATCGCGCTTTGCCTCGTCGTCCATTGCGCGAGCGCTCGGCGCCGATCGCCGCGACGATCGAGCAATCAGCTGCTGTCGCCAGTGCTCATGGGTGTGCGACGCTACTCGACCTCGCCGTTGCCGCGGGGCAGGGCAGAGAGATCTGGGACGAGCCGTGCGATCGCTGGCTCGAGCTGCCCGACGATATCACGGCCGGCCGTTACGTCGCATTGCGCGTTGCCGGTGACAGCATGAAGCCGGTTCTCTGTCCGCGGGAAGTAATTCTGATTCAGCTCGACTCGACTCCGCGCGTCGACGACCTGGTGGTCGCGCGGCTGCCCGATCAGAGTCACGTTGTGAAGCGAGTCGCGTCGATCAAGGATGGCAGCATCGAGCTGGCGTCGTTCAATCCGGAATACACTCCAATTTTCATCGCGCGTGAGCCGTCACCGGTGGTTGGAACCGTGATCGCGAGATTCACCAGAGAGTAACGGGGTGGTGTGCATCTCGTTGTAGACACTTAACGAGGAGCACACGATGAAGCAGTCCAAGAATTTCCGCGCCAACCTGATTCGTTATGTCAGCACCGCGCTCACAGTGAGTTTGCTGGTTACTCTGAGAGTGGAGACTCCGTGTTCCCCACCAGCGAGCGCTTCGCCGAATGTTAAATTGGTCGCAGCAAGCGGTTGGAGCTCGTAGCGGCTTGCAGGAGATACGCCGTGCACCGGTTTACCCGCATTGTGGTTGCCTTCATGCTTCTGCCGGCGACGGCTGCGTCAGCGCAGGTCTCGAGAAACGCACGCGTCTCGAATCTGGTGGCTAACGCCGCCATCGGTGCCGTACTCGCCGTCGCGCGCAGTGTGTTTGGTGAGCAGCAATTCACGCGTCCATTGGTGCTCGGTGCCCTTGGGGGCACAGTCCAAGGTGCGGGTCGCCAAGTCGCCGGCGGTCGATCGACGGCGTCGGGACTCGTTGGCCGCGAGCTCTCGGCGCTTGGTATTTCGCTGACTTACTCCGCGGGAGCCGACTCGCTCGTCCTCATCGCTCCCGTGTGGCTGGTGACTCTCGAAGTGCGTCCACACATGCCGAACCACGTCCAGGCGCGCGTGAACCTCATGGATTTCGCTTTTGTAACGTCGGCCATCATCGACCACCGCTGGTTGGACGTCCCGTCGAGTATATCAGCGGGAGCGCCGGTGTTTACGCGTGTGGTTGCAGCGAATGACAAAGAGTTGGGCTCCACTCGAATGGGTGTCATCTTCCTCAGGGACGGGATATCGCCTACGCTTCGCCGAGAAGCACTCAGCCACGAAGCAGTTCACTTGCTGCAGTGGGACGCCTATGGCCAGCTCGTGGCCTTTCCCATTGAGCGCAAGGTCGTGCGCAGCGTACCGGGCGGCAGGTCACTCTCGCGCTTCCTGGATCTGGGCGTTCTGGGCCCTGCCGCTGCCCTTCTGATCGCCCAGCAAATCCGCTACGAGAGGCAACCTTGGGAGCGTGAAGCGTATCTGCTCACGACCGGTCGGCCGACGGCAGGACCGCATTAGCAAAGGCTTCACGTCTTTTCTCGTCGGGACCCACAGGACAGTTTGTAGGCGGCGCCTATTTAGCTGACTGGTTTACGAGAACAAGACGGCCAACGACTTCGTTTGGGTGAAGAATAGTACCCGGCGACAAAACGCAATTGGCCCCGAGACGGCAGTGATCTCCGATGAGCGCACCAAATTTGTCGACCCTCGTCCCAATCTCTTCCCCGCGAATATAGACCCTGACCTCTTTATCCCGGCGTTCGTTGTAATGGTTCGCAACGACGGCGCCGGCCTCCAGGTTGACATCAGATCCGATGATCGAATCGCCGACAAAGTTGAAGTGAGCAAGCGTCGAGCGAGCCATGATGACAGTGGACTTGAGCTCGCAGCCGGGTCCGACGATTACTTCTCGGTCAAGAAACGCTCCTCCGCGAACGTAAGCCGTGGCGGCGATAAGGCATCCCTCCGAAATCACGGCGGGCGGTTTAACTATGGCACCCGTCTCAATAGTCGCCGTGTTGTGGATCAAAGCCCCGTTGTAGTTCCGAAAATTCGGCGCGCTGTGCGAGGCGATCAGTCGTTCGAGAATGGACGGCAGCTGCGCGGTCACCTGCCACGGCAAGATCGATGGCTCGAGAAACGGGAATGTGGAGCGGAACGAGCATACGTAGTCGTCGATCGTCACGAATGCCGCGCCTCGGTCATTGTGCCCAGCCTGGCGCCTGAGCCAAACTGCAAGGGAATCCCATAAGAGTTTGCGGCGTAGCCGCAAACAATCAATAGCTCCCCTGTCAGCTTCAGGCGTTCGTTAGACAGGCGGCGCGAACGTCTTGAGGTACCCGCACTTGGGACAGCGATAGCTGACCACCCGCAGGAGTTCCTTCCCACGCGTTTTGATTCCGGTCAACCGCTTCTCTTCCACGGGACCTCGAAGCCACGTCTGCGTCCGACGGCTTTCGAGGTCGAGGGTCACGCCCTCATCCATCGAAGCGTTGCACTCGGGACATGTCTGAGGCTTCAGCATCATTCCTAATCGTTGAATACGATGGAGGTCGTGCGCGGTCTAACGCCTATTAGCTAGCGCGGTCGAAGACGCGAACTTGTTTCTCGAGCTTTGGTCCAAGATGATCGCGCTCGACTTCCAAGTCATAACGGGTCTGGAGATTGAGCCAGAAACGATCGGTGGTTCCGAAATAACGGGCTAGGCGCAAGGCAGTATCAGCCGAAATCGAGCGCACTCCGTGGACGATCTCGTTTATCCGCCGCGCGGGGACACTGATATCCTTGGCCAGGCGGTACTGAGA
>DATEHJ010000299.1:0-6042 GCA_035279645.1 Gemmatimonadaceae bacterium | reverse complement strand
TGAGATGCACGACCGACGACGTCGCGAGCCCCCCCGGTCGGTCGACGGAAAGGCGACGAATCAGCTCGACCGACACGCGTTGAACGAGCGCGGGCAGGCTGTCTGGAGAGCCGCTCATCGAAAAGGTGCTCCACGGCTCGGAGGAGCCCAGCCGATAGACGCGAACAGCGACTTCGACGAGCGGTTGAAATTGCGCGACCGAGCCGAGGACGTAGCAGCAGGCGCGCACCTGACGCGCCAGTCGCTCCCCTTCGGCGGGATCCGGGCTGCGTGCCGGGTCGTTAGGCGTTGCGCGTAATCCGCGCCACAGCGCCCAGGGGTCCGCGACGCGAAGTCCCGGCGTTCCGTCGAGCGCGGTCGCGAGCAAGTCGGGAATGGCTTCGGTCCACTGCGCCGCGGCGGGCATGGTCGCGCGGAAGGGCAAGATCGCGACGCCGAGTCGCCCATCGCTCGCTCTCGCAGTCGACCGTCGCGACGCAATGAGCGACGCTCCCACCGCGGCGACCGCCACGACGGCCAGCGTGCCTAACGCCACCGTCCACCTTGGCTGTGTCGATGCGAATTGCCGCGCGCGAACTGCCCGTGAAGGTCGGCCGAGTGCCTGGCCAAACTCGGCCGCAGTGGCATATCGGTCAGCGGGATCTGACGCGAGCACCTTCGCGAGGACCTGATCGATTGCCTGCGGGACCTCGGGGCGCACCGCCGTCACCGACTTGGGTTGCCCCATAAGTTTGCTCGCGATGACTTCGCGCGGCGTGTCTCCATCGTGAGGCGGTCCGCCGGCCAACATCTCGAAGAGCACGCAGCCTAACGAATACAAATCGCTTCGCGCGTCGACATTATGATCGCCGACGGCCTGCTCGGGGCTCATGTATTGGGGCGTGCCAATGGAGATTCCCGTGCCGGTGAGGCGCAGTTCCGAAGCCTGCGCGATCGCGCGAGCAATGCCAAAATCGGTGACGACCGCGTGGCCGGCGACGAGGAGGATGTTCTCCGGCTTGATGTCGCGATGGATGATGCCGTGACCGTGCGCGTACGCCAGCGCGTCGGCGACCTCGCGGGTGAGCTGGAGCGCTTCAGGAACGGGCAGCTTGCCTTCGCGCTTCAATCTTTGCCGCAGCGTGTCGCCTTCGAGGTACGGCATCACGTAAAACAGCCGTTCCCCCGCGCCTCCAGAATCGAAAACAGGAACGATGTGGGGATGGCTCAATGCCGTCGCGATGCCGATTTCCGAACGGAAGCGATCCGCGGCGATGCTGCTCGTCAGCTCGGGGCGGAGTACCTTGATCGCGACACTTCGCGGATGACGGAGGTCGCGCGCGAGGTACACGGTCGCCATGCCGCCTCGGCCGAGCTCACGCTCGATGACGTAGCGACCGGCTAGCTGTTCGTCCAGCTCCTCGAGGCCCTGAAGCATCGCTCGTCCCGAATTGTCGAGTGCCCCACATTACGTCGTCGTGGAGCACTCGGCCAGAGTCGTACTGCGCCCTGCGGTTACGGGGTTGGTGTCTTGCGCCCTCGAACGAAATGGACGATGAAGGCGATGATCGCGATCACGACGAGGATATGAATCGCGCCGGCCGTGATCTTGAAGAGGAGCAGGCAGAGAATCCAGACGACGAAAAGAACCACCGCAATCGTGAGGAACATGGACGCCTCCGTGCTGGTGAGGTGACCTGCCTCCTCCAAACTGCCGGTTCCAAAATGATTGGCAAGACCTGTGATCCTGAGCGAAGCGAGGGAGATCTGCACTTCGTTGCTGCCTCAGGCCTCCTGCAACTGCCTGATGTCGATCTTGTCCATGGCGAGCATCGCCTTCACCACGCGCTGCGACTTCGCGGAATCCTCGCCGCCCAGCAACCTGCCTAACGCGGTAGGAATAATCTGCCACGACACGCCGAATTTGTCTTTCAGCCACCCGCATCGATCCTTCTTGCCGCCCGCCGAGAGCTTCTCCCACAGCTCGTCCACCTCGACCTGCGTCTCACAGTTGACATAGAGCGAGATCGCGGGCGTGAAGGCATAGAGCGGTCCGCCGTTCAGGGCCATGAACTCCTGTCCTTCGAGCTGGAACGTGGCCGACATCACTTGGCCCTTCGGGCCCGGGCCAGCATCGCCGTAACGAGTCAGTCGGCCAACTTTCGAGTTCTTGAAGATCGACACGTACAAAATCACGGCCTCTTCGGCGTTGTCGTTGAACCAGAGGAAAGGCACAATCTTTTGCATAGTCGTTAGGCTCCCGTGGTCGACTGGGATACTGACTCGAGATATTCAGCGAGCTTGTCGTAGCTCTCAGCGGCGCCGTGCTCCATGCCCGACCCGACGACGGCGTCGCGGATCTCCTTCGATTCGTAGCGTACGACGATCGTGACGGTCGTCTTACCGCGCGCCTCGACGAAGTCCGTCGTCACCACCGATTCGCCGGGATAATCGTCGAACGTCTCGGCGTGGACGACCCGCGCCGGCCGCGCGATTTCACGGATTGCTCCGCGCATTCCCATCCGCACTCCGCCGGGACCCTGCAAGACGAATCGCCACGACCCTCCCACTCGGAAATCGCTCTCGCACTCCGAGAGCGACCAGCCGCGCGGGCCGAACCATCGTTTCAGGAGCTCACACTTCGTGAAGGCGTCGAAGACCATCGTGCGCGGCGCGTCGAACTCGCGAACCATCTTGACTTCGCGATCGCTCGGTGTGGTGACCTTGAGAGTTCCGGTGTTGAGCATGGGACGAGGGGTTGAATGGCAAGAGAAAGGGGCGAGGGGATAGAGACCAGAGGTTCGGGGCGTTAGGCGCTACTTCGATCGCGGTTTCTTCCGCGCCGAGTTTTTCCTCTCCTCCGCTTTCATGTCTTCGAGGAGGGCGTCGAGCCGCGTGAAGTTCTGCTCCCATACCTCGCGATAGTGATCGAGCCATCCACTGGCTTCGGCGAGGAGCTCCGGCTCGAGCCGACAGGGTCGTCGTTGCGCCTCGCGGCTGCGCGAGATGAGTCCCGCGTGCTCCAGCACCTTGAGGTGTTTCGAGATTGCCGGTTGACTCATGGCGAACGGCCGTGCGAGCTCTGATACGCTTGCTTCTCCCGTCGCCAGCCGGGCGACTATAGCGCGCCGCGTCGGATCAGCGAGGGCGGCGAAGGCGGCGTCGAGGCGACTAGCGGCGAAGGTCTGCATAACCTGAGAGTTGTATAACCGAATAGTTATATACACGCGACGCCGCGCCCTGTCAACGGCCGGTGTTCGGGACGCAACGACGTTCATCTCTGGTCGCCTAGCCTTGGCATGACTATGGCATTCCGGATGAACACGCTTGCTCCGCGCCCGCGGGCGCATCGCAGCGATGACGTTCATCATCATTGAGCGCATGGCACCAGCAGCTTCATCACCGGGCAAAGAGCCCGCGCTTCGCTCGTCGCAGGCTGTCTCAAAGCTTGCAACCTGGCAGTCCCAGGTCCTGAGCGACGATGCACGACGCTTCGTCGCCGATCTTGCGCGCCGATTCGCCGCTCCGATCGCCGATCTACTCGTCCGGCGCGTCGAGCGGCGCGCCCGGATCGCCGCTGGTACCGAGCATCTTGGCTTTCTCGCCGAGACGGCAGAGATGCGTGGGCGCGACTGGCGCGTTGCATCAGCGCCTCACGATCTCCAGCGCCGAGCGGTCGAAATCACGGGTCCGACCGATCGGAAAATGATGATTAACGCTTTCAATTCGGGAGCGGACGTCTTCATGGCTGACCTCGAGGACTCGTCCGCCCCGACGTGGGCGAATGTCCTGAGCGGCCAGATCAATCTGTACGATGCCATCCGGCGCACCATCACGTGGAATGACCCCGAGACGGGGAAGTCGTATCGTCTGAACGACCGCACGGCGACGCTCATCGTTAGGCCCCGTGGCTGGCATCTCCTCGAGCGCCACTTGCTCGTCGACGGCAAGCCGGTTCCCGGCGCTCTCGTCGATGCGGGGTTCTACCTGTTCCACAATGCGCATGCGCTGATCGAGCGTGGCACCGGGCCGTACCTGTATCTCCCCAAGCTCGAGACCCATCGTGAGGCGCGCCTCTGGAACGACGTGCTCGCGTACGCGGAGAAGGCGCTCGAGATCCCACACGGTGCGATTAAGGCGACTGTGCTGATCGAAACGCTCCCCGCTGCCTTCGAGATGGATGAAATCCTGTGGGAGCTCCGCGACCACATCGTTGGGCTCAACTGCGGGCGCTGGGATTACATCTTCAGTTTCATCAAGTATCTGTCGGCGAACCCTGCGGCAGTGCTCCCCGACCGGTCTCAGGTCACGATGGAGCAGCCTTGCATGCGTGCATACACTCAGCTCGCCGTGAAGACTTGTCACCGCCGAGGCGCGCATGCGATCGGCGGGATGGCGGCGCAGATCCCCATCAAGAACGACCCCGAAGCGAACGAGCGCGCTCTCGCGCGTGTTCGCGCCGACAAGTTGCGCGAGGTGAAGGACGGCCACGACGGCACTTGGGTCGCTCATCCGGGTCTCGTTCCCGTGGCGCGCGAGATCTTCGACGCGAACATGCCGGGACCGAATCAGCTGGCGGTCACGCGCGCCGACGTGAACAGCACCGCCGACGATCTGCTCCGCGTGCCGACCGGCACGCGCACGATCGAGGGGTTGCGGCACAACGTGCGGGTGGGCATCCAGTACATCGAGGCCTGGTTGCGCGGCACCGGCTGCGTCCCGCTATACCATCTCATGGAAGACGCGGCGACGGCGGAGATATCGCGTGCGCAGGTGTGGCAGTGGATCCATCACCGCGCCCGGCTCGATGATACCGGCCAAGTCGTCGACGCGACTCTGCTCGAGCGGGTCGTGGACGAGGAGATGGCGCGCATAACGAGGGACATCGGTGCACCGCGTGCGCAACAGGGCCGGTTCGACGAAGCGCGCGCTCTCTTCACAGAGCTCGCGACCGCCGGTACGCTCGCTGACTTTCTGACCTCCGCGGCCTATGCCGCGCTCGACGACATTCCGCCAATCACCATCGACTGACTGGAGACTCTCATGGTTGCTCCGACGATTCCCACAGAGGAGACTGCCGACGCATTGATCGCGAATCTGGAGCCCGCCACCCAACGGTGGGCGGGCATCACACGGCCGTACACGGCCTCCGACGTCGAGCGGCTCCGTCCCTCGATCAAGATCGAGCACACGCTCGCCGACGTGACGGCGCGTCGCTTGTGGACGCTGCTGACCTCGCGCGACTTCGTGCCCGCGTTAGGCGCCCTTACCGGCAGCCAGGCGGTTCAGATGGTGCGCGCCGGTCTCGAGGCGATCTATGTGAGCGGATGGCAAGTGGCTGCCGACGCAAACCTCGCCGGTCAAACCTACCCCGATCAGAGTCTCTATCCGGCGAATTCAGTTCCCGCGCTCGTCAGGCGGATCAACCAGGCATTGCTCCGCGCCGATCAGGTCGACCGCAGCGAGCGCAAAGGCCGGCGGTCCCTCGGTGGCTCGAACGGCCAGGTGCGTCAGTGGCTGGCGCCAATGGTCGCCGACGCCGAAGCTGGATTTGGCGGGCCGCTCAACGCGTTTGAGTTGATGAAGGGGATGATCGAAGCGGGTGCCGCGGGTGTTCACTTCGAGGATCAACTTGCGTCGGAAAAGAAATGCGGTCACCTCGGCGGAAAGGTTCTCGTCCCTACGGGCCAGTTCATTCGCACACTTATCGCCGCGCGACTCGCTGCCGACGTCCTCGACGTTCCGACTGTGCTCATCGCGCGCACGGACGCACACAGCGCGAAGCTGCTCACGAGCGATGTCGACCCACGCGACGGCGAGTTCTGCACCGGCGAGCGCACTTCCGAGGGGTTCTTCCGTCTGCGCGGCGAGCTCGCTTGCGCCATCGCGCGGGCGATTGCTTACGCGCCGTACGCCGATCTTCTCTGGTGTGAGACGTCGACTCCGGACCTCGCGGAGGCAAAGAAGTTCGCCGAATCGGTGCGCGAAGTCGCACCCGACAAGATGCTCGCCTACAACTGCTCGCCCTCCTTCAATTGGCGCAAGCATCTCGACGCCGCCACC
>DATEHJ010000298.1:0-3272 GCA_035279645.1 Gemmatimonadaceae bacterium | reverse complement strand
TTCATATTCTCTAAATGCCGCGCGTGGCGACTCGGATGAGCAGCCGGGTGCACGTGGAAAGTTGGCCTCGACGGCTCGCCTGGTCTTGTACGTCTCTCGCCTCGCGTGTTGAACGATCCTGCTGCGTTGTGCGACGTCGCGAAGCGAGCACGTGGTCATGTAGACCAAGCGCCAACGCGTTTTATTCCCCGCGGGCTCGATTGGAGCGGGCAGTGGAGCTCTCGTCACGGGCGCTGAAGGTGCCTAACGCATCGCGTTGTGAGCTCCGAGTCTTTCTCTGGAGCTGCCAACTTGCGATCGATATAAACGATCACAGGACGACCGGCATCCAAGTGACGATGCCGCCCTCATTCCGCGCCGCCCTGCTGCTACTCTCAGCCATTGCCAGAGCCCTCGGCGCGCAGCAACCATTCTCTCATTTCAGTGAGTCGATCGAGGCGCGCTACTCCCATTCGGACCCGATCGTCTCGTATGTGCTCCGCGTCGACTCCGCGGATCTGACTGGGTTCGATGTGGAGCTTCGTCTCAGGAATGCCGGCGATACCATACGGCTCGCCATGGCGAAGCACCCCGAGTACGACGATCGCTTCTTCCGCTACGTCGAGAACCTCCGTGTGGAAGGAGCGCGCGGCGCGAACATCACGCGCGTCGATAGCGCCGTATGGCGACTCGTAGCACCGGGAGGCGAGGCCGCCGTGCGCTATCGGATTCACGTGCCGCCATCGCCCACGCCGCGTGCAGCCTGGCGTCCGTTTCTCTCGGCGACGGGTGGACTGGTCGGAGGGCCTCACTCGTTCATCTATGTCGTCGGCAGAGAGCTCGCTCCCGCCTACCTGCGCCTGGAGCTGCCGAATTCGTGGAGAATCGCGACCGCGCTCAGACCAACCGCCGACCGACGCACGTTCTTCGCGCCGTCGGTACACGTGCTGGTCGAGTCGCCGGTGCTCGCCGGACAACTTCGCCAGTGGCTGTTCATGGTCGACGCAGTGCCGCATCGCGTCGCCTACTGGGCGCTCCCGAATGCGACTCCCTTCGACACGTCCGCCTTCGTCTTGGGCGTCGAGCAGTTGACTCGTCAGGCTATTGCGATCTTCGGCCGTGCGCCGTGGCCGGACTACAGCTTTCTGTTTCAGGACGGCGCCTACGGCGCGCTCGAGCACCCCGCGTCCGTGACGTTAGGCGCGCCGAGCACCAGCCTCGCCGAGGGAATCGGGCCGACACTCGCTGAGACGGCGCATGAGTTCTTCCACGCCTGGAATCTCATGCGCATCCGGCCGGCCGAGTATCAGGGCGTGGACTACCGGCCGCCTGTGATGTCGCGCGGACTCTGGTTCAGCGAAGGGCTCTCGATGTATTACGCCGACCTGCTTCTACGGCGTGCGCATCTCCCCGTGCGCGATTCGACGCGTGTGATACATCTCGAGAATCTCATCTCACGCTATCTCTCGAACGCGGCTTACGCCCACTTCTCTCCGGAGGAGATCAGCCGAGCGGCGTACGCGACGCGTCCCGACGCACTTGGTGACTACGACGCCGGTGTGCACATACCGGGGGAGCTGATCGGCGCGATGCTCGATCTCGCCATTCGCGACGCAACCGACGGCCGTCGATCGTCCGATGACCTCATGCGAGCAATGCTGGACCGCTTCAGCGGCCAGCGCGGTTTCACGAGCGCCGACGTCGAGCGCACCGTGCACGATGTCTGCTCGTGTGACGTTCATTCGTTCTTCAACGCACATGTGCGCGGGTCCACGCCGATCGACTTCGCGAGATACCTGCGTCTTGCCGGTTTCCGCCTCGAGGTGCAGCGAATTCCCGCCGAGCGCGACAATCGACCCGTCCCCGACATCCGTCTTCGCGCGTGGATCCAACCCAGCGACTCCACGTTGCGCCTGCTGCTCTTCACGCCCGTCAGCGTGTGGGGTCGTGCGGGACTTCACTCCGGTGATCGACTGCTGGCTGTGAACGGCGCGCCGATGGTTACGCCAGTCGACTTTCGTAGCGTCCTCGAGCGAGTGAGCGTGGGCGACACAGTGCGAATCGAAGTCGCTCGCTCGTCAGGCACGAAGACGGCGACGGTGGTCGTGACTGGTTACGATCGCGTGGCCGTGCGGATTCTGCCCGACTCCCAAGTAACCGAGCGACAGCGGCGACTGCGGGAGCGGTGGATGAGCGGAGCGCGGTGAAGAGACGCGAGACGCCGTCTACTGGGCCTTCTGCTTTCGGAAATAGGGCCGCTCCGATGCGAAGAGCAGTCTCGTTGCACCCTCCCGCCACGCCGACGGTGCCGATTTTCCGAGGATTACAACGCCCATACTGTAGGCAAGGCCTCGACCGGCGAGGGAAACGCGCCCCAGCCCCTGTTCGGCGGCCGTTGGCGCTCCGCCAGTAGCGAGAATTTGACAGAAATTGATCAATCGATCATGGCCATCGACTCCGCTCTTCCTCACGATCGTGACGTAGCGTTCGGGGTCGCGCTTCTCTCGAATCGCGAGTGCCATGAGCGTCAAGACTTTGCTCATCCCGATCGAGCTGTCGGGGGGAACCGCCAGCGCGTTCTCGACGACCTCCGAATCCGCGCCGTCGGAGGCGGCGACAAGCGGGAGCAATTGCCGACCAAGCTCGGGCATGGCATTCACGCGCCGCAGTGCCTCCGTCAGCCGCCCGTGATTGAGATCAGCGTATGCTAAATACGGCGTGTTCTCGAACTCTTCGCCGGTCTCGAGGGTGACCTCGAGGTGCAGCTCGTCGGAGAGGTCCTTGATATCGGCCAGGCCGGCATGTTGTCCTTGCGTCATCCGGCGGAGGCGGGCGATGTCTTCTGCGATGGAAGGAGCCAACCCCGGATCGGCGACGCGCGCGGCCTCGAGTCGCGCCAACGCATCCGCCCACCGCGACTCCTCGGCCAGGGAGTAGCCGGCGGCGAAGGCGAGCCACGCGTTCTTTGGTGACCGCTCACTCAGCGCGATGTATGTCCGATTCCGTTCGTTCTCATCCGGCAGGCAGCGAACCTTGAGGTACTGCCGATTCTGGTCGTTAGGCGCTGAATCGGCGCGCGCCCTCGTGCGCGCACACACCGAATCGTGTGCTGAGCCTTCGGTGACGTCCTGCTCGACGCGCAGCGCCAGCATCTCCGCCGGATCAGCAGCGAGTCGCGAACCAACGATCTCGCGAATGTTGGGAAGCGTCTTCGCCGCCTCGAGCCAGAACATCGTATATCGTCCACTAGCGGCATCCCAGCGGGCATGCGCGGCGATGACGCCTGGGGCCTC
>DATEHJ010000297.1:0-2917 GCA_035279645.1 Gemmatimonadaceae bacterium | reverse complement strand
CGGGGTCGGCCGCTCGCGACCGCGGTGCTCGATTGCACCGGATGCCATGGTGAAGATCTCGGGGGCAACGTCATGTTCGACGTACCGCCCGTGGCGCGGCTCGTCGCGCTGAATCTGACGAGTGGCGCGAACGGCGCCGCCGTGCGCTACACCTCGTACTCGGATTGGCCGGCTGCTCTATCTCGCGGGAGACGTGAAGCTCCTTTCCGCGGAACGGGTCGATCATGAGGCGCCGCATCCCCTGTACGCGTACCTGCGGACCGTCCCGCCGCGGGAGTACGGTAATCGTTAGGCGTGGCCTTTAAGGCGAGACCCTGAACAGCACCGGACCCCTCAACGGCAGCGTGCGCGGGACGCCCTTGATCGTCCAGAGGAGCACGACGAAGCAGACGAGCGTCATCGCACCAAGGGTGAGCAGCAGCTCGTTCGTCGCCTCGATGGCGCCCGTCCGCTTCTGCTCCGCGTCGAGTGAAAGCCTCACCAGTTGCACGGCCTTCTCATTGGTGATGCGTCGCTGGCCGTGCTCGATCGCGGTCACGTAGTCGCTGCGCATCTGCCAGTTGTCGCTCCCCTCCACGATCTGACGAAGACGAGACGCGGTGTAGAGCATCCCCGCGCCGATCAAGGCCAAAACGAGCGTCGGGGCGATGAGGAGGAATTTTCGGTCGAGTCGCATGCCTTAAGGACAGATCGCGTGCGGGTCAGGTCACACGCGCCCCGCTACAGCAGCGTCCCGTGCAACACAATCAGCGCCACCGAGAAGTAGATCACCAGGCCCGTCACGTCCACGAGCGTAGCGACGAAGGGCGCCGACGCACTCGCGGGGTCGAAGCCCACACGCTTCAAAACGAAGGGCAGCATCGAGCCAGCCAGCGATCCGAAGCACACGATGCCGATGAGCGCCAGACCCACCGTGAGCGCGACCAGATGGTAGTGCACTCCATAGTCGAACAGATGCAAGTGCTGCCAGAGCTCGATGCGCACGATGCCGATGACGCCGAGAATCGATCCGAGCACGAGGCCAGTCGGCAGTTCGCGCATCGCGATGCGCCACCAGTCGCCGAGCTTGATCTCGTGCAACGCCAGCGCGCGGATGATCAGCGATGTCGCCTGCGAGCCGGAGTTGCCCCCCGAGCTCATGACGAGTGGAATGAACATCGACAGGACGACGGCTCGCGCGATCTCGCCCTCGAAATGCTGCATCGCCGTCGCCGTGAGCATTTCCGAAAGAAAGAGCGCGCACAACCAGCCCGCGCGCTTCCGGATCATGTGCAACAGGCTGATGTCCATGTACGGCGCGTCGAGCGCCTCCATACCGCCGAACTTCTGCGCGTCCTCGGTCTGCTCGCGGACGATCGCGTCGATCACGTCGTCCACCGTGACGATGCCGAGGACATGTCCGCCGTCGTCGACCACAGGAACGGCGAGCAGATTGTATTTCGAGATGAGGCGCGCCACCTCCTCACGATCGGCGAGAGGACGCACGCTGAGTGGCTTGCGCTGATCGCCCACCGACGTGACGATTGCAGCCCGCTCCGCCGTCATCAGCTCTCGCAGCGACACCACGTGAAGGAGCCGCTGATTCTGCGGATCGAGCACATACACCGCGTACACCGTTTCCTTCGCGCTACCGACTTCGGCGATGTAGCGAAGCGCTTGCTCGACCATCCACGTCGCCGGGATCCCGACGAACTCCGTTGTCATGATGCCGCCCGCGCTCTCGGGCGGATAGTCGAGCAGCATCTCGAGTGAGTGCCGCGTCTCGACGTCGAGCAGCTTGAGCAGCCTCACGCGATCGGTGTCGCGCAGCTCGCGAATGAGATCGGCTCGCTGGTCGGCGGACATCGCTTCGGCAAGCGCGGCCGCTGCTTCCGGCTCCATGCAGCTCACGATGCCCGCGCGATGACGATCGAGCTCTGGCTCGTCGAACACCTGCACCGCCAGATCGAAGGGCAGTGCCGCCATGACCTTCGCGCCGGCGTCGGGACCGAGCTCGCGCAGCGCCTCGGCGACGTCGGCGGCGCGCATGCCCGACAGCGCTTCGGCGAGCTCGGTGGGATCTCCGTGCAACAGATACAGCAGCTCCGGCGGAGCCGATGTGCGCGACCCGTTGTTGACCATCACGTCCCCCCTCCCCCTCGGCGTCAGATAGAGACTCGCTCTAAGACTCGCAGATCCGTGCTGCGGTTACGGGCGGAACGCGTGAACTTAGCGACTAGTCTTCTACGTCCTGATCCGATTTGTCCGAGGACGGCGGTTTTTGCGTCGGTGGCGCGATGCTCTTCTTGGGCCGGCCACCTTTCGCGCGTTCGGCGTCGGCGGCGAGCAGCGCCTGGTAGGCTCGCCGTGCCTGCTCCAGCGGATGCTCTGGTGGCCGCGTGCGCTCCGCACGCCGCGCCTTTTCGCGACGGAAGTGCTCACGCGCCGCGAGCTCGCTTGGCGTATGCTCGCGATCAGTGTTCGCGGGGCCAGATTCCTTCCCCGGCGTTTGGCTCGCGCTTTGGCTTCGCGTAGCTCGTTTTCGCTGGCGCTTTTCCTGTCCTGACGACATCGACGTCAATCTCCCCCTCCCCTCCCTCTCCCTCGATCCCTAACCCTTCGCTCCTTTCGCACCCATCGCGTTCCTGATCATCACGTACTCACCGACGTTCTCCATCGTGAGGACGCCGAGCAGCACATGGCCGCGCACGACAGGCATCGCATTGCAACCACACGTGCGGAGGCGGTCGACGGCCTCCTCCGCGCGCTCGTCTGGCGTCGCCGTCGCGAAGCGGCGGTGCATCGCCTCAGCTACGGTCGTCGCGTGGCCGTGATCCGACAGCGCGCGCATCAGATCCGCGCGCGTCAGCACACCGACCAACGCCCCACTTTCCTCCACGACCGGAAAGTCCTGCTGAAAACCATCGAGCGTGAGCTG
>DATEHJ010000296.1:0-2636 GCA_035279645.1 Gemmatimonadaceae bacterium | reverse complement strand
TGATCCAGCGCTTTGTAATCTACTACAACACCGCCAGACCGCACATGGCGCTCAAGGGCAAATCGCCCTTCCAGAGGGTCTTCGATTAGGGGCCCCATGTGTGTGGGGAATACACTATAGCTCGCCGTCGGAAGGCGTGTGAAGCGGCGAGCTATAGCTCGCCGTCGAGTCCGGCGACCTGTAGGTCGCCGCTTCAGCTCGCCGCTTCAGGTCGCAGCTCGCGTGCGCGGTTCCAGCAGCTCCACCGGTATGCCATTTGGGTCTTCGACGAAGGCGATCCACCGAGTGCCGCTGGGCGCCTTCTTCGGACCTTTGAGGATCTTGACGCCTTCGCTCTTCAGCTTCTCGCATACCGCCGGCAGATCGCCGTCGACTTCGAGTGCGAGGTGTTCGTAGCGATTGCCAAGCGCGTACGGCTCGTGGGCTTCCAGGTCGAAGACGAGCTCGATGTACGCGTCCCAGTCTCGGCCGACAAACGCCATGTCTGCGTTGCCCTCGTAGTGCGCTTGATCCAGGAGTTTTAACCCGAGCTTCTCGGTATAGAACTTGATCGACTCGGCCATATCGTTGACGAAGATCGACGTGTGCAGGTAGCGTGGCATGCGATCGGCCTCCAACTTCGGAATCCGGATGTCGCCGAGCGTGCGCTTTGCGGCACGTTTTGTCCTGCGAGTCTCGCAGGAGCACGGCCTCTGGTATACTAGGTACATGATGATCAAGAGATTGGATCACGTCAGCGTCGTCGTCGACGACCTTGCAGCCGCTGTCGCTTTCTTCACCGCGCTCGGCATGACGCTCGAAGGCGAGATGCCGCTCCAGGGCCCGTGGGTGGACCGCGTCAACGGGCTCGAAGGCGTTCACGTCGACATCATCATGATGCGGACCCCGGATGGGCACGGGCGGCTTGAGTTGACAAAGTTTCACAATCCAAAACTGGTGAAGCTCGAACCCGCGATCGCTCCGCCGAACGCACTGGGCCTTCGAAGCGTCATGTTTACGGTCGAAAATGTCGACGACACTGTCGCTCGCCTGCGCGCCAACGGTGCCGAACTCATCGGCGAGGTGGCCCAGTATGAAGACATATACAGACTTTGCTACATGCGGGGCCCCGCGGGAATCATCGTCGCGCTGGCCGAGGAACTTCAGAAGTCGACGGGCCGAAGATAGAATTCGTTGATCGCAGTGCTCGAGACCATTGCTGTGGTCGCGAGGTGGCGTTTCCAATGCGTCGCGTCAACGCGCCTTTTCACGAGCGCCACCTCGCGTCGAGTGAACCCGTGCGCAGCGATGTCGTCGACAGAATAGCCGAGCAAAATCAAATTGAGAACCCGGTCGGCACGCGCGTACGTGATGCCGAGGTCATCCTCGTCGGTCTGACCGTGGATCAGATCGGCGGTGGCCGGCTTGTCGACGATCGTGGACGGAACGCCGAGGTGGCGCGCCAGCACCCAGACTTGCGATTTGAACAGATCGCCGATCGGATTTATCGGCGGTGAGTCATCGCCATGCCACGTGAAATAGCCGAACATCCTTTCAGACTTGTTGCCGGTGCCGATCGGCAGGCCGCCAAGTTTTGCCGATTGGTCGAAAAGCACGAGCATGCGGATGCGCGCCATCATGTTCCCTCGGCGCTGGCCGTCGGCACCCCTTTCGAACTTGAGGTACCCGTCCACCGCCGCAGAGATATCTATGGTGCGATTGCGGATGCCGGTTTCCTTGATGACGAGTGCTCCATGGGCAAGGCTGTCTTTGCTCGACGTCCGATACGGCATGCGGATCCCGTGCACGTTATCCGGACCGAGCGCGCGCGCGCAGAGGTACGCTACGACGCTCGAGTCGACGCCTCCGGAGATGCCGATGACGGCCTTTGTGATCCCGCGCCGGTGCACGAGCTCGTCGCGTAGGAATCTGACAAGCCAGCGCTCGACGAGCGCCGGATCGATGGCAAGCGGATCGGTCGCCGGCGGCGGGCGGACGATGGCGAACGGCACGGTTGCGCTCATCGTCTGACCGCCTGCTCCAGCTGGACGGCGAGTTCGGCGAGATTTGCCTCGAGATCCCCGAGCATGGGGAGCGCAGCGCGTGCGACGTCGATGTCGTCCAGAAGGATCTTCGTTCGAAGTATTGCCGGCTGGTCGAATGGCGCCTCCGCGCGCAAATCGCCCAATGGACCAACCACGCGCGACGCGCCCGTGAAACCTTTCCCGCCTTCGAATCCGAGCAGGCCGGCGTACGCGATGAAGATGCCGTGTTCGGCTGCGCTGACTCGCATGATGTCGCGCCACAAGCGCACGTTTGCGGGCTCGGAGCCTTCGAGGCCGCGCCCCGGCGATGCGCTTGGGATGAAGAGGATGCGGGCCCCGTGCAGCGCCGCGACCGTGGTGGCTAGTGAGTGGCATGCGTCTTCGCAGATGAGAATCGCAGCGCGTCCGTACGGCAGATCGAACGCCCTCACGCTGCTGCCGCGCGATACGAATCGTTCCTCGTCGAAGACGCCGTACGTGGGCAAAAACATCTTGCGATGGACGTGGTGCAATTTCGGCTTTGACCCGAGCGTCGCATACATCGCGCTGTTGTAGAGCTTGCCGCCGTCGATCTCGTAAAAGCCCACCACCGTGTCGAACGGCCGGTGCGCT
>DATEHJ010000295.1:0-5462 GCA_035279645.1 Gemmatimonadaceae bacterium | reverse complement strand
ATCCCGATCGCCGTCGATGTACCCAGCTCGAGCCGGCTCGCGGAAGTGAACGCGGCGTCGATGCGCATCTGATCCGCCTCCGCGTTGACCTCGAGCTGTCGCCGCACCGCGCCATACTGATTCGTCATCGACTTCATCGCGCCGAAGATGCTATCGCCAGTCTCGCCGGCGATCATCCGCTCGCTCGTACGCCGAGCAAGCGTGTAGTAACTGCGAATCGAGGCGCGCAACGACTCGATCTTCGCCGGCTCGGCGACGGGATTCTTGCGCGCCCCATCGAGCGCGCGCATCGCTGAGTCGAGCTGCGCGTCGGCGTCCTTGAGCGGTTCCGGCTCCTTCGCGATCACCGCGTCCTGAAGCCGGCGCTGCATCACCGCCAGTCGCTCGCGCAATTCCGCGCTGAGTCGCGCCGACGGATAATACCCGTCCCGAATGCGCGCGGTGCTATGCCGGCTCAACATGCCGAAAGCGATCGTCATCACGAGAATCGCGAACATCGCAAGCCCGGCGATCTTCGGCAGCAACCGGATCTTGCGCTGCATGCTCGATTCCCGCATCGCGCGATGCAGCGCCGCGAAAGCCGCTTCGCGGAGCGGATTACTCGCCGTCTGCCGCGTCGTGCTCGAGGGAATTGTCGCCATCACTCGTCGACTCGAACGACCTTCACCGTCGCGGGAAGGACCGCCGCCGCTGAGACGTACCCGATCGAGTTGGGATTCGCGGCGATGAAGGCCATCACTTCGGCATCGTTCGATTTCTCCACGGGCGGGAAGCTCTTCCCGGTGAAGATCGCCTGCTGCCAGTAGCCCTTCACCGCGTCGACCTCGCGGCCGAGTACCTGCTTGGAGAAGAGCTTTCGAACGTCGGTGGCTTCTCCCTGGTCGACCGGTACGACCGGATCCCCGGTCTTCCATGCCCCGACTTTCTTGAGGAAGAGGTCAGAGACTTCGGTCCGGAGCAGCGTCGTCACGGGGTTGGCCGCGTGGACGATGACGCGGAAGCTCGCGTCCTGTGCGCGAAGTGGTACGATCGCGCAAACCAGCAGCAGCGCAGCGCCCGCCGCGCCGCGGACAAGCATTCGCATGAGCATTCTCGATGGTCTAGGGCTCACCGCAGATGACGCCTGCGCCGTCGCCTTGTAACGCCCTCGAGCCTCGCACAGCCTCTGGCAAGACCGACCGTCAGTCGGCACCTTTGCCCTCCCATTCGACAGCCTCCAATGCCTCGCTCAACTCTTGGATTGATCGCGCTTCTTCTGGCAACGAGCGCGAGTGCCCAACGCGTCCACACCCTCATGCCGTCGCCGAGCACCGTCGCATTCGGTTACTACGACGCGGCCGCGACGCCAGTGCTTCGCGTGCACTCGGGCGACGAAGTGATCGTCGGAACGGAGATCACTTCCAGCCCAACGCGGCTCGAACAAGTCGGCGTGAAGCCGGCGGACGTGCAGGCGTCGCTGCGCGCCATCTACGACTCGGTGAAGGTCCGTGGGCCGGGCGGCCACGTGCTCACCGGTCCGATCTACATCGAAGGCGCGGATTCGGGCGACGTGCTCGAGGTGCGCATCGAGAAGATCGACCTCGCAATTCCATACGCGTACAACGGCTTCGGTAAGGGCCGAGGCTTTCTCCCCGAGGATTTCGATTACTCGAAGACGAAGATCATCCCGCTCGACAAGGAGACGATGACGGGGCAATTCGCTCCTGGAATAACCATCCCGCTCCATCCCTTCTTCGGCAGCATCGGGGTCGCGCCCCCCGCGGCGATGGGCAAGATCAACAGCGCACCCCCCGGCATCCACGCGGGGAATCTCGACAACAAGGAGCTCGTCGCCGGCACGACACTTTACATCCCGGTGTGGACGAAGGGCGCGCTCCTCGAAATCGGCGATGGGCATGCCGGGCAGGGGAACGGCGAGGTCGACATCACCGCGCTCGAGACGTCGCTGACCGGCCGCTTCATGCTGATCGTGCGGAAGGACCTGCACCTAACGATGCCCCGCGCCGAGACGCCGACGCACTGGATCGCGATGGGAATCGATTCGAATCTCGTCGCCGCGACGAAGCAGGCGGTGCGCGAGGCGATCAACTTCCTCGTCACGACGAAGGGGCTTTCGCGCGACGAGGCGTACATGCTCACGTCTGTCTCCAGTGATGTCGACGTCACGCAGCTCGTCGACGGAACCGTCGGCGTGCACGTCATGATTCCCAAGCGGATCTTCCAATGAGACATCCTGTCATTCCGAGCGAAGCGAGGAATCTGCTCTTTGCGCGGTCCGTGAAAAGCAGATCCCTCGTCGCTACGCTCCTCGGGATGACACTGTGGGGCGCAGGCGCTCTCGACGCCCAACAGGTCGATCCAAGTCTCTTCGCCGAGCTACGCTGGCGGATGATCGGCCCGCACCGCGCCAGCCGCACGAAGGCCGCGGCCGGGATCCCAAATCAGCCTAACGTCTTCTACATCGGCGTCGTGAACGGCGGCGTCTGGAAGACCACCGACTACGGCCGCACCTGGAATCCCATCTTCGACGATCAGCCGACTGGCTCCGTCGGCGCCATTGCCATTTCGCCCGCCAATCCGAACATCGTGTACGTCGGCAGCGGCGAGGGACTTCAACGGCCGGACCTGTCCACGGGCGACGGGATCTACAAATCCACTGACGCCGGAAAGACGTGGACTCACCTCGGCCTTCGCGATGGTCAGCAGATTCCACAGATCGCCGTCGACCCGCGCGATCCGAACCGACTCTTCGTTGCCGTCCTGGGCCATCCGTACGGGCCGAACGAACAGCGCGGTATCTACCGGTCAACGAACGGCGGCGTCACATTGGAGAAAGTTTTATACAAGGACGAGAACACGGGCGGTGTCGACGTCGTGCTCGATCCGGTAGACGCGAGCATCGTCTACGCCGTTCTCTGGGAGGCTCGTCAGGCACCGTGGGAGAACGGGCAGTTCTCGGGGCCGGGGAGTGGTCTCTTCAAGTCCACCGACGGCGGCACCACCTGGCGACAGGTTGGCAAAGGCTTGCCGACGTTCGAACAGGATGGACTCGGGCGCATCGGCATCACGGTGGCGCCGAGCATGCCGAGCCGCCTGCTCGCCACGGTGGACGCCAATCGGAACAGTGGCCTCTATCGCTCAGACGACGCCGGCGAGAACTGGTACCGCGTCACGCAGGACACACGCGTCGCCGGACGAGCATCGGATTTCGCCGAGGTGAAGGTCGATCCCAAGGATCCCGACGTTGTTTACACCGCGAGTGTGGTCACGTGGAGATCGACCGATGGCGGCAAGACGTTCAAGGCGTTTCGTGGCGCGCCTGGCGGCGACGACTATCATCGGATCTGGATCAACCCTAACGATCCGAAGACGATGCTCATCGCGAGCGATCAGGGCGCGATCGTGACGGTGAACGGCGGCGAGAGTTGGAGCTCCTGGTACAATCAACCGACGGCGGCCTTCTATCACGTCATCGCCGACAACGCGTTCCCGTATCGCGTTTGCAGCGGTCAGCAGGAGTCCGGCTCGGCGTGCGTCTCGAGCCGCGGCGACGACGGCGAGATCACGTTTCGTGACTGGCATCCCGTCGGTGTCGAGGAATACGGCTATGTCGCGCCCGATCCGCTCGACCCCGACGTTGTATACGGCGGTAAGCTGACGCGATACGATCGACGTACTGGTGCGGTGCAGGAGATCGCCCCGAAGGCCCTGCGCACGAGCGACTATCGAGTGCTGCGTACTGCACCGGTCCTCTTCTCGCCGATCAACCCGCACGCGTTGTACTTCGCGTCGAACGTCGTGTGGAAAACGCTCAATGGCGGGAAGAGCTGGCTCGAGATCAGTCCCGATCTCACGCGCACCGACTCGATGGTGCCGCCTAACGTGGGCAAGTACACGGGGGAGCGCGCGGCGGCGGCTCGGCATCCGGGCGTCGTGTACACGCTCGCGCTTTCGGCATTGCGGGAAGAGATCATCTGGGCCGGGAGTGACGACGGCCTGATCCACGTCACCATGGACGGCGGCAAGACGTGGCGCGACGTCACGCCGCCGGCACTCCGTGCCGCGCCCTGGAGCAAGATCTCGATGATGGACGCGTCGCATTTCGAAGCGAACACCGCGTACGCGGCCGTCAATACGTTCCGTCGCGACGATCTGCGTCCGCATATCTGGCGCACGCGCGACGGTGGGAAGAGCTGGACGGAGATCGTCGCTGGCATCGACAGCGGCGCGGCGATCAACGTCGTGCGCGAGGATCCCAGGCGCCGCGGCCTCCTCTTCGCCGGCTCCGAGACCCACGTCTGGGTCTCCTTCGACGACGGCGATCACTGGCAGTCGCTCCGGCTCAACATGCCGGCGACGTCCATTCGCGACCTTGTCATCAAGGACGACGACATCGTCCTCGGAACGCACGGCCGCAGTTTCTGGATCCTCGACGACATCACGCCGCTTCGACAGCTCCATGTGGGAACAACGGATCAGAGCACGATGCTGTTCGCGCCGCAACTCGCGACGCGCTTTCGCTGGAACAAGAACACCGACACGCCCATCCCGCCTGACGAGCCCGCGGGCGAGAACCCGCCTGACGGCGCGATCCTCGACTACATCGTCGGCCCGGGCGTGACTGGCCCCGCGACGCTCGAGATTCTCGACGCCGCCGGGAAAGTCGTTCGGCGGTATGCGAGCACGGACACGGCGATGCCCCCCGCCGACATTGGCAACATCCCGGCGTACTGGATTCGTCCGACGAGGGTGCTTTCGGCGGGGAGTGGCATGCATCGCTTTGTCTGGGACCTGCACTACGAGCGGCCGGACGTGCTCAACAGCGACTATCCGATCGCAGCGATTCTGCATGACACCCCGCGAGAGCCACGCGGACCATGGGCGCCGGCCGGCCGCTATACCGTGCGCCTAACGGCTGGCGGGCGCGCGTACACCCAACCACTCAGCGTGCGAATGGATCCGCGGGTGAAGTCCCCGCCGGCGGATCTGCAACAGCAGTTCGCCACCGCCGAGCGGCTCACCGAGCTTTTGCACCAGGACGGTGAGGCGCTGCGCGAGGTACGCGCGTTGCGCGTCGAGCTGCGCGGGGCGCGAGAGCGCGGCAACGCATCGGTCGCCGACGCGCTCGCGTCGCTCGATGCAAAGGCAGCGGCGCTGGAAGGCGGAGGCGGAGGTGGACGCGGTGGGCGTGGTGGCGGCGTCTCCACGAGCCTCGCCGCGATCAACGGGGAGCTGGCGACGCTCTACGGCATAGTGGAGGGCGCCGACGCGGCTCCGACGACGCAGGCGCTAGCTGCGCTGTCGAATGTGCAGCGGCAATTGGCGTCGCTTCTCGCCTCGTGGTCCAACCTCCGCACCAAAGAGGTCCCGGCGGTCAGCGCGCAGCTCGAGCGCGCTGGGCTGCCGCCGTTAAGCGAATCGAAGCGATAACTGTCATCCCGAGCGCAGCGAGGGATTTGCAC
>DATEHJ010000294.1:0-18487 GCA_035279645.1 Gemmatimonadaceae bacterium | reverse complement strand
CACGTCTCGTACCTCGAAGGTTGTACAGCGCCAAAATTCGACAAGAATCAATTGCACGCCGCCGTAGTCGAACTGGTCGCGTTAGACAACGCCGAGATCAAGTACTCGACCGTGCAGAACTGGTATGCCGGAGATGAAGAGGGGCGGGGCGGCATCTACAACTTCGTCACCAAGCGCGCCGACTGCCGTGGCGACCGCGCCAAGGTCTCCTGGACGCAGGTCGAGACCGGATCGGCGATCACCTGGAAGTATCCGAGCGTCATTCTCCAGGGTGACAATTCGATCGGCGAGTTTTATAGCGTGGCGGTCGTGAACAATCATCAACAGGCCGACACCGGCACGAAGATGATCCACATCGGCCGAAATACGAAATCGACCATCGTCTCCAAAGGCATCTCGGCCGGACAGGGCAACAATTCGTATCGAGGCCGGGTGCAGGTGTTGCCGAAGGCGAGTGGCGCGCGGAACTACACCCAGTGCGATTCGATGCTCGTCGGCAACCGTTGCGGCGCACACACGTTCCCGTACATCGAGGTCGCGAACAACAGCGCGATCGTCGAACACGAGGCATCGACGTCGAAGATCGGCGAGGATCAGATTTTCTACCTCAAGCAGCGCGGGCTCAGCGCCGAGCAGGCGGTGAGCATGATCGTGAGCGGCTTTTGCAAGGAAGTGTTCAAGGAGCTGCCGATGGAGTTTGCGCTCGAAGCGCAGCAGCTGTTGGGCATTACGCTGGAAGGAAGTGTTGGCTGATTAACCGAGGGGTTAGGGGATAGGGCTAGCCCTACTCCCCTATGCCCTAGCCCCTAGACCCTCTTGTCCATGTCTCTACTCGAAATTCGCGGCCTCACGGCCTCTGTTGGCGGCAAAGCGATTCTGCGCGGCATCGATCTCACGCTGGATGTCGGTCAGGTGCACGCCGTGATGGGGCCTAACGGGTCCGGCAAGAGCACGCTCGCGCAGGTGCTCGCGGGCAACCCGGCGTACGAAGTCACCGGCGGCTCGGTCGTCTACAAGGGTCAGAACCTGCTCGAGATGCAGCCGGAAGAGCGAGCGCATGCGGGCATCTTCCTGGCATTTCAATATCCGGTGGAGATTCCGGGGGTCTCGAACGCGTACTTTCTGCGCGCGGCGTACAACGAAGTGCGCAAGTCGCGGGGCGAGCCGGAAGTCGATCCACTGGAGTTCGCCGACATCATGGAAGAGCGGCTCAAGCTCGTGGACATGAGCTCGGATATGCTCCAGCGGTCGGTGAACGCGGGGTTTTCGGGCGGAGAGAAGAAGCGCAACGAGATCCTGCAGCTCGCGGTGCTCGAGCCGAGTCTCGGCATTCTCGACGAGACCGATTCGGGTTTGGACATCGACGCGCTGCACACGGTGGCGGACGGCGTCAACAAGTTGCGAACGAGCGATCGTTCATTCATCGTCGTCACGCATTATCAGCGTTTGCTCAACCATATTGTGCCCGATGTCGTCCACGTTTTGGCAGCGGGTAGAATTGTGAAGTCGGGCGGCAAGGAGCTGGCGCTGGCGCTCGAGGACAAGGGGTACGACTGGCTCACCGAGGGAGCGCAGGCGGCGGGGGTGGGCGTGTGACCGCAACGGGGACGCGAGCCATCATCGATCGACCGGAGACCGTGACACCATTCGAAGACGCGTTCCGCGCATTCGATGCGTCGGATGGCGCGAGCGCACCGTCCAGTGTGCAGTCGATGCGCGAGGCGGCGTTCGACACCTTCCGCCGACTCGGCTTCCCGACAACGAAAAACGAGGACTGGCACTACACCAGCGTCGCGCCGATCGTCGAGCACGACTTCCTGCACATCACGACGCCGAGTGGTGACGTGCAGGCGCGCGCACTGGCGCCGTTCACCTTCGGGCAAGACGATTGGCACACGCTGGTCTTCGTGAACGGACGTCACGCGCCAGAGCTGTCGCGGACCAACGCGCTGCCGCGTGGCGTGCGCGTGCTCGACCTCCAGCGCGCGTGGCGCGACGCGCCCGAGCTCGCCGATCAGATCGCGCACATCACGAGCTACGATGATCGCGCCTTTACGGCGTTGAACACGGCGTTCATGCACGACGGCGCCGTCGTGCGCATCGAGCGCGACGTCGAGGTAGACCGGCCCATTCATCTGCTCTTCGTCACCGACGCGGTGGCGGCGAAGTCGATGATGCACCCGCGAAACCTGATCGTCGTCGGACGGCACGCGAAAGCGACGGTGATCGAGAGTTACGTCTCGCTCAGCGACGCGGTGTACTTCACCAACGCGGTCACCGAGGTCGCGATCGGCGAGGGCGCGACGTTGCATCACTACAAGATGCAGCGCGAAGGGATGCGCGCCTTCCACATCGGCACGATCGACGCGCACCAGGCGCGAGACAGCCATTACCAGTCTTTCTCGTTAGCGATCGGCGGGTCCCTAACGAGAACGAACGTCTACACGACGTTGGACGGCGAAGGCTGCGGCTCGACGCTGAATGGGTTGTACATGCTCGACGGCGAGCAGCACTGCGATCATCAGACGATGATCGTGCACGCGCAGCCCAACTGCTACAGCCGCGAGCTGTACAAGGGCGTGCTCGACGGCCAGTCGCACGGCGTGTTCAACGGGAAGGTATACGTCGACCCGATTGCGCAGAAGACGGACGGCAAGCAGACGAACAATACGTTGCTGTTGTCGGACAAGGCGCAGATCGATACGAAGCCGCAGCTCGAGATCTTCGCGGACGACGTGAAGTGCACCCACGGCGCGACGGTTGGGCGTCTCGATGAGCAAGCGCTCTTCTACATGAAGAGCCGCGGAGTGAGTCCCGGTCTGGCGCGTCGACTGCTCACGTACGCGTTCGCCGCCGACGTCCTCGAGACAATCGAGCAGGACAGTGTGCGCGAAGCGCTGGAAGAGATGACGCTGAAGCGGTTTACTCGCAGTGAAGGAACTTAGGTGCTAGGTGCTAGGTGCTGGGCATCGCGTAGCCCTAGCTCCTGGCACCAAGCACCTAGCGCACCTCTCGCCATGGCAAACCTCGACGCCCTCTATCAAGAGCTCATCCTCGAGCATAACCGCCGTCCGCGGAACTATCGTGTGATGGAGGGGGCGGATCGAGTCGTTCAAGGACGAAATCCGCTGTGCGGCGACGCGCTGACGCTCTGGCTGAAGCTCGATGGCGATCGCGTGACAGACGCGAGTTTTCAGGGAAGTGGCTGCGCGATTTCACGGGCGTCGGCGTCGTTGATGACGGAGGCGGTGAAAGGAAAGACGCGGGCCGAGGCCGAGTCGTTGTTCGAGCGCTTCCACGATCTGGTAACCGGCAAGCTCGACGTCGAGGCCAATGCCGAGGCGAAGAAGGCGCTCGGGTCGCTGCGCGCGTTAGGCGGCGTGTCGCGTTTCCCGATCAGGGTGAAGTGCGCGAGCATGGCTTGGCACGCTCTGCGGTCGGCGCTCACCGGTGGCGGTGATACAAGCGAAGAGCCGGAGGAAGGCGAGGCGTGACGGACGGCTGCGGCGAGCGGCGCGACGCGAGCGCGCCGTTCGAGACAGTGGCTGACGTCGCGGATGTGCCGGAGGGGTCGTTGCTCAGTGTACGGACGACGGCCGGCGAGGAGATTTGTCTGTTCAACTATCGCGGACGGATCGGAGCGGTTCACAACGTGTGCACGCACGCCGAGTTTCCCTTGTCCGACGGCACCCTCTCGAACGACGGGACGATCGAGTGTGTGTGGCACGGCGCGCGCTATTCGTGCCTAACGGGTGAGGTGCGCCGTGGTCCGGCGTTGGACCCGGTGCCGGTGTATGACGTGCGCCTCGAGAACGGGAAGATTCTGGTGGGAGCACGGAGACTGTGAGCACACCGAATCACCACAGCCTCGCGCCCCGCGCCGACTTTCCGCTGCTCGCGGGGAGCCCTGCCCTGCACTATCTCGATTCGGCCGCGACCTCACAGAAGCCGCGCGTCGTCCTCGACGCGATCCGGAATTACTACGAACACGACAACGCGAACCCGCACCGCGGCGCCTACGCCCTGTCGGTTCGCGCTACCGATCGCTACCACGACGCCCGCCAGCAGGTCGCGCGCTTCCTCGGCGTCGCGGATTCGGCGCGACTCATCTTCACGCGCGGAACGACGGAGGCCCTCAATCTCGTCGCCGCGGCATGGGGGATGGAGCACGTTCAGCGGGGCGACGAGATCGTCGTCACCGCACTCGAACACCACGCGAACTTCGTCCCCTGGCAGCAACTCGCCCACAAGCGGGGGGCGCGCCTCGAGATCTGCGGCCTCACGGGCGACGGACGCCTCGACCTCGACGCGCTCGAGACGCTGATCACGCCCCGCACCCGCGCCGTCGCCTTCAATCACGTCTCGAATGCTCTCGGGACACTCAACCCCGTGCGCGACATTGCCGCCTTGGTGCGGAAGCGCGCCGCGCCTAACGCGATCGTCGTCTGCGACGGCGCGCAGGCGGCGCCGCATCTCCGTCTCGCGTTGGACGGACCCGACCTCGGTGACGTCGATTTCTATGCGTTCAGCGGGCACAAGATGCTCGGTCCGATGGGGATCGGCGCCCTCGTCGGCCGCCGGCGGCTGCTCGAGGCGATGGGTCCGTACCAGATGGGCGGCGACATGATCGAGGTCGTCGGCGACGAGGAGACGACGTGGAACGTCCTGCCGCACAAGTTCGAGGCGGGTACGCCGAACGTCGCCGACGCGGTCGGCCTCGCCGCCGCCTGCGGCTATCTCGATGCGTTAGGCATGGAGGCCGTACGGTCCCATGAGCTCGCGCTGCTCGCGCTCGCGACGGCACGACTGGAGTCGATCGATGGCGTCACTCTGTACGGTCCGCGGGAGAGCGCCTCGCGGAGCGGTGTCGTCTCGTTCACGCTCGCCGGCATCCATCCGCACGACATCGCAACGATCCTGGACGGGGAACAGGTCTGCGTCCGCGCTGGTCACCACTGCGCGCAACCGCTGATGCGCCGCCTCGAGGTGCCGGCGACGGCACGAGCCTCGTTCTACGTCTACAACGACGAACGCGACGTCGAGGCACTCGTCGCCGCCCTCGAGAAGACCAAGGCGTTGTTCGCGCTGGACTGAGCGCCTCGCTCGAGCAGCGTCTGGCACGATTTGGCGCTGGCAACGTAGGATGCAGGTGTCCGCAATCGGAGCTCGATCATGGTCATGTGGTCGTCGTTCCTCGAGTTGCTGCGCGTCGTTCTGTTCGCGCTTGCCCATGTGTGCGGCGGCAGCTTGGGTGGTGGAATCGTCGTCCTGTCGTTCATCGTTCGTCTCGCGCTCTTGCCCTTGACGCTGCGACTCGCGCTGCGAGTGCGAGAGTACCAGGCCGCTCTCGCCCGACTGCAGCCCAAGCTCGACGCACTGCAGAAACGGTTCGCGAAGGACCCAATCGGGCTCGCGCGCGCGACGCAGGAGCTTCGCACGGCGAATGGCATCGGCCTCGCGCCTAAAGGATCGTTCCTCAGTGCGATCGTGCAGACACCGATCGGCGCGGGAGTGTATCAAGCGATTGGAGCGAGCGCGTCCAAGGTCGCTCCCTTCCTCTGGATCAAGGATCTCAGCCGACCGGACGCGCTCGTGGCATCGGTGGCGGCGGGATTGGCCGGTGCCGCGGTCGTGGCCGGGCCTTCGCCAGGGTCGTCGCGCACAGCGGCGGCTCTTGCGGCTGGCGTCACCTTTTTCTTCGCGTGGCGATTGAGCGCGGGCGTCGGCCTCTATTGGGTAGCTTCGAACGTCGTTAGCGTCGTTCAGTCGCTTCTCCTGCGGCGCATCGTGGCGAAGGCGGAAAGCACCTAACGAGGCTGGAGAGAGGGCGCGCGTGGATAAAACACGGCTCGAGGCGTTCAGCGACGGCGTCATCGCTATTCTCATCACGATCATGGTGCTCGAGCTGCACGCGCCGCACGGCTCAGACTTGGGTGCGCTGCGAGCCGCGGTGCCGTCGCTCCTGACGTATCTCCTGAGCTTCGTGTTCCTCGGCATCTACTGGAACAATCATCATCACATGCTGCAGGCGACGGAGCGGATCAACGGCGCGACGCTCTGGGCGAATCTGCACCTGCTGTTCTGGTTGTCGCTCATTCCCTTCGCGACGGGCTGGATGGACGACTCGCATAACGCGGCCGTCCCAACGGCGGCGTACGGCGTCGTGCTGCTCCTCTGCGCGATCGCGTATACGATACTTTTGCGAACGATTCTCGCGGCGCACCCAGGCGGGAACACACGGCTCGCCGAGGCAGTCGGATCCGATCGCAAAGGCAAGCTGTCGCTCCTCTTCTACATCGCGGCGATTCCGCTTGCGTTCGTCCATCCCGCGATCGCGGACGCCCTGTATGTGAGCGTCGCATTGATCTGGCTGGTGCCCGATCCGCGGATCGAGGCGCGCTTTCGGCGCGCGGCGGAGCAAGAACCTGGGTAGCCGATTCCAGAAGCGTCATCACGGACGAACGCGGACAAGATTGGGTTCTTCAGGAATTTCCGGGAGTTGCCCGGTCGGCGTGCCGCCTGGATAGTCCAGAGACTTTGGGACGCTAATGACGCGAAGATGAGCGAATCCAATCGCGCGGCGTATCGGTTTTGTCGACCGACCACCCATCATCTGTTCGATGGTTCTTGAGGAAGTGGACGAAGCGAGAAAACCTTGGATTCCCCTCGGCCCGCGCATGCACAGCTGAGGTGCGCGCGATTGGATTCGCCCAGATTAGCGCGATTAGCGTCCCTAAACTCTGGACTCTCCATGCGGGCATTTCCCGGAATTCCCTGAATAACCCAAGATTGTCATCCCGAGGAAGCTCGGGATGACAATTGCGGCTCAACCCTCAGGTTGCGCGCAGAATTTCGACTGGGTCCGCCTTGGCTGCCTCGCGCACGGGCCCGAGTGCGGCAACGAAAGCGACCGCAAAGAGAATGGCCTCGGCGGCGATGAGGGCGATCGCGTGGGCGTAGTCGATCATGACGACGTCGTCCATCAGGGATCGCGTTACCCAGAGCGCAACGAACGCGCCGATGGCGACACCGGCGAGCGCCGTGACAGCTGCATCGTGCACGACGAGCCGGGCCACATCGCGCCGCCGCGCGCCCAACGCGACGCGCACGGCGAACTCGCGAAGGCGCCGGCTCACCGCGTAGGCGAGTACGCCGTAGAGGCCCACGGCACAGAGCACGAGCCCGAAGGCGGCGAACGCGCCGAAGAGCGAGGCCGCGAACGTGCTCGCGGCACGCCGGCCTTCATAGTCGTCGAGCCACGGATGAACCTGAATGCCGCTTGTCCACGGGATCGCTACCTGCAGCTCGCGCCGAAGCGCAAGCGCGAGTGCCGTTCGCCCGGCGATTCCGTTCCGTGCATCGACGCGCACGACGAGCTGTCGCGAGCGCGCAGAGTCGTTAGGTGCGACGACGTAGATCGTTGGCTCTGGAGGTAGGAAGTAATCGCGTCGCGGAAAGAGCTCGACCGCCTCGGCGACTCCGATGACGTGAAGCCACGGCGTTGACCTCCTGTTCCCGAGCCTGATCATGCGCCCCACAGGGTTCTTTGTGTCGGGCCAGAGTCGGGTGGCCGCCTCCTCGTCGACGATCACCACGGGAGCGGCACCCACGCCGTCGCCGGGCGCAAAGTCACGTCCGCGCACGACTCGTACGCCAAACGTTCGCAGGAAGTCCGGACTCACGGCCTGGTAGTATCTCAAGTTCATCCAGGTGTCGCCGCTCTTTCCCTGCTCCGCCGCTACGGTTGGTCCGTCGACCGGAGCCCAATAGTGTGTCGCCGACGCGACGGCATTCTGCAGCGCGCGCGCCCGTGCCACCACGTCGTCAAAGAAGCGCGCGACGGTCGCTCCCGTTTCGTGACTTCTAAATATTGGAATGTCGGCGACCACGAGGTGCTTGGCGTCGTAGCGGAAATCGAACGACGCCAACTTGATCGCGATGAGCACGAAGAGCCCCGAGCACATGAGCAGCGCCGTCGACAGTGCGACCTCGAGGACGATGAGTGGATTGTAACGGTCTCGAATGCGCCCTGTTGTCGTGCCGCCGGCTTCCTTCATCGGCTCGGCGGGATCGGTGCGGGCGGCGCGAAGCGCGGGCGCGGCGCCGGCAACGACGATTGTCGCCACGGAAGCGGCCAGCGCGAACGCAAACACCCGCCAGCTCGGCGTCGGATCGAGGTCGCCGAGCTCTGGAACCCACGGAATGGCGAAGTGCGGCAAGACATACAGCGCCCAGAACGTCAGCACTATCCCTAGCAAAACTCCGGCTGCAACGATCACGGCACACTCGGCGAACACGCCTCGCGCGACGTCACGTCCACCGGCGCCGAGCGCGACGCGGATTGCCGTCTCGCGGCGGCGCGCCATGCCGCGCGCGATCATCATCGTGCCGAGATTGGCGCAGGCGATGACGAGCACCATGATCACGGTGCCGAGGATGAACGATGGAAAGACGGTGCGCGGCACGTAGAAGAACGCGACGACCGGGTTGAGCCACGCCGAGAGCGGGCGCTTCGGCGTGAATTCCGCCGTTAGGCGTGCGGCGACGACGGCAAGCTCCGCTCTCGCTGCATCGAGCGACACGCCGGGCTTGAGCCGCATCACGACCGCCGGCCCGGAATGACGAATGGTAGAATCGCGCGGTACCGCGTCTTCCGGGAGCCAGATGTCGGAGTAGCTGATGGGCGGATGTACTCCGCGCGGCATGACGCCAATGACCGCGTACCGCTCGAGCCCCACGTGGAACGTAAGGCCGTCGCTCAGCGGCCGACCGGCGAAAAGACGATTCCAGAGGCGAAAGCTGATGATCGCACCGGGCGCCCCGTTGGATCGGAAGTCGGACGCATCGAAGGCGCGTCCGATGAACGGACGCACGCCGAACAGGTCGAAAAACTCCGGTGACACGGCGATCGCCACCCCGTCCTCGGCCACATTCGCCGTTTGCACCAATCCCGTGACGCCCCAGTAGGCGGCGATCGCGCTGAACGAGTGCGCTCCGTCGCGGATTGCCCGAAATTGCACGTCCGCCGGCACCGGGTGTTTGAAATCGCCTCCCCGGAAGGCCGGAATCACCAGTCTGTCGGCGTTCGGATAGGGTACGAGCGGATGGAGCACCGAGTCCGCGAGCGCGAACATCGTCGTGTTGAGCGCGAGCGCGAGGCCGAGCGAGACGGTCGCAATGGCCGTGAACAGCGGCGCTTTGGCGAGTGTGCGAAAGGATTGACGCAGGTCGTGGACGAGGCGCATCGCATGACGACGCGCCACGCATCGTCACGGCAACTGTCTTTGCTGTCGTTCTGATCGGAGCGAGGAAGGCGCTCCTGTCGCGAGAGCAAAAAGCAGATCCCTCGTCGCTCGCTCCTCGGGATGACAGCGGTTCTTATCCTCCGCGCAGCTCGGCGATCCGACGCGCAAGAAAGCGGCGTTCGGGCTCTAGGCTGGTGAGCGTCGCGGCGTGCTCGTACGCGGCGATGGACTCGCTGACACGGCCGAGGCGACGCAGGAGATCGGCGCGCGCGGAGTGCGCGTGAAGGTAGGTCGTCAGATCGCCGCGCCCGAGGAGCGCGTCGATGAGCGCGAGGCCGGCGGCCGGGCCGTCGCGCATGGCGATGGCGGCGGCGCGGTTCAGCTCGATCACCGGCGATGGATCGACACGGAGCAGCACGTCATAGAGACCGACGATCTGTCTCCAATCGGTCGATGTCGCGTTAGGCGCCTCGGCGTGGACCGCGGCGATCGCCGCCTGCAACGAGTACGGTCCAACCCGCCGCGACGAGAGGGCCTTCTCGACGAGCGCAACGCCTTCGGCGATCTGCTCGCGATTCCAGAGCGAACGGTCCTGGTCCTCGAGTAGAATGACCTCGTCGTCTTGCGTCGCGCGCGCGGCGCCGCGCGACTCGTGGAGCAGCATCAGCGCGAGCAGGCCCATCACCTCGGGATCGGGGAGGAGCTCGAGGAGCAATCGCGCGAGGCGTACCGCCTCGCAGCAGAGGTCGGGACGCGTGAGCGTGTCGCCAGACGAGGCGAGATAGCCCTCGTTGAAGACGAGATACGTCACGTGGAGCACGCTGTCGAGGCGGCCCGGCAGGTCAGCGCGAGCCGGGATCTCGTACGGAATTCGAGCGTCGCGAATCTTTGCCTTCGCGCGCACGATCCGTTGGGCGATGGTCGGTGGCGGGGTGAGAAAGGCGCGCGCGACCTCCTCTGTCGTTAGGCCGCAGACCTCGCGCAAGGTCAGCGCGATCTGCGCGTCCGGACTGAGCGCGGGGTGACAGCAGGTGAAGAGCAGTCGCAGACGGTCGTCGGGGACGCCGTCATCGTCGAGCTCTATCGGCGCGGTTGCCGACGGCGCATCGTCCGACGCGATGCGCGAGACGGCCGCGTCGAAGCTGGCGCGGCGACGCATGCGATCGATCGCCTTGAATCGGCCGGTCGACACGAGCCACGCGCGCGGGTTGTCGGGGATGCCATCGTTAGGCCAGCGCTCGAGCGCGGCCATGAAAGCGTCGTGCAACGCCTCCTCGGCGAGGTCGAAATCGCCAAGGAGGCGGATGAGCGTCGCGAGCACCCGGCGGGACTCCGAGCGGTAGATCTCGTCCACCCGCTCGCGCACGGCAGTTGTCGCGACGCTTGCCATGGGAGTTAGGCCTCGTTGAACTCCCAGATCGGACGGACCTCGATCGAGCCGACCTTCGCCGATGGAATCTTCGACGCGACCTGTATGGCGTCGTTCAGATCCTTGGCGTTGATCAGGTAGTAGCCGCCGAGCTGTTCCTTGGTCTCCGCGAAGGGTCCGTCAGTCGCCGAGACCTTGCCATTCCTTACACGTAGTGTCGTCGCCGAAGGTGTCGGCTGCAACGCGTTGCCGCCGACGTAATGGCCGGTGTCCTTGATGCCCTGCGTGAAGGCACCGTATTCGGCCATCACGGCATCCGACTGGTCCTTCGGCAGGGTCGCCAGGTTCTTCTCGTTCTCGTAGATCAAGCAGAGGTAGCGCATGGTAGTAGGGGCTAGGGGTTAGGGGTGAGGAGCTAGGGAATTCGGAAGTAGTCGTTTGGACGTGGCCCAAATCGACATCACGGTTTCGACGGCCCTAGTCTGTCCAACATTCCCTTCGCCTGGCGGTCGTTCGGATTGATGGTGAGTGTCTTCTGTAGGCTTTTGACAGCGGCAGCGGTGTCGCCGGCGGCGAGCTGCGCGTCGGCGGCCGCACGGAACGCAAACGCCGAGTTCGGAGACATCTCGGTGTTTAGCAAATAGAAGCGGAGTGCGTCGGCCGTCTTGCCGCGGGAGCGAAGGACACCACCGACGTCGGCGAGCGCGACTTCACCGAAATCGTACGCGGCGCGACCGTAGTAGCGAGTGCGGAGCGCGCGATACAAGGCCTCCGCGGAATCGGCGCCAGCGGCATCGTACGCATTCAGTACAACTTGCTGAAGCGGACGCGGCTCGGTGATTCCACGATGGCACGTCGCACACGCAACCACGATCGGCGGTGTTCGACGATTCTCGACCTTGGTGAGATAGTCGCCGTTGATCGCGCCCACCATACGGAGCATCTCTCGCGCCTTGGTCTTCTCAGGCTTGTCGTCGGAGGGGAAGTTGAGCGACGAGAGCGGCTTCCCTTCTTCGCCGACGTGACAATAGGTGCAGCGCACGCCGAGTGCGCGCGTGAAACTTCCCATTGTGTCGAGGAGCGCACGCACGGGAATGTCCTTCGGGAAGACTTTCAGGTTTTCGAGTTTCTGCGGGGGGAATTGCGCGTGAGCGGGCGGAGTGACGAACAGCGCGACGGCGAGAAGTGAAAGAAGAAAAAGGATCAGTCGGCGCATTGCTCTTTGGTGTGAAGCGTGGATGGAGCGCGGTGGTTTGGATTTGGGAGCCATCGTCGCGCTGCTCGGAATGACACTTACTGTCAATCCGTTCCGCTGTCTAGGTTGTCCAACGACACTGAAGCTCGGTATTGCCCGTACTAACGCGTCATGACGAACATCAAGCTCGCCCTTCGAACTCTGTTCAAGACGCCATTCGTCACTGTCGTGGCGATCGCGTCGCTCGCGCTCGGCATCGGCGCCAACGCCGCGATTTATTCGCTGTTCGACCAGATGCTGCTGCAGCCGTTGCCGGTGCGTGCACCGGAGCAGCTGGTGAATCTCGCGGCGCCCGGGCCGAAGCCCGGATCGCAGTCCTGCAGCAACGCCGGCGACTGCGACGTCGTGTTCAGCTATCCGATGTTCCGCGATCTCGAGCGGATGCAGAAAGTGTTCACGGGAATCGCCGGACATGTCGGCGTTGGTGTCAGCCTTTCCTATCACGGACAGGCACAGGGCGCCGACGGAATGTTGGTCTCCGGCTCGTACTTCCCCGTGCTCGGACTGCGGCCCGCGCTCGGGAGGCTTCTGTCGCCGCAGGACGACGAAACGATCGGATCGAACTTCGTCACCGTGCTCAGTTACGCGTACTGGCAAAGCAAACTCGGCTCCAATCCGGCGGTGATCGGCGATCAGATCTTGGTCAACGGGCAGTCGATGACGATCGTCGGCGTCGCGCCGGAAGGGTTCAACGGCACGACGCTCGGCACGCGACCTTTCGTGTTCGTTCCGGTCTCGATGCGCGGCTTGATGATTCCGGGGTGGAAGGGATTCGACAATCGCTCGAGTTATTGGCTGTACCTGTTCGCGCGACTGAAGCCGGGGGTGACGATTGAACAGGCACGGCGCGGTCTGAATGCGCTGTACACGCCAATCGTAAACGACGTCGAAGTACCGCTGCAGAAGGACATGAGCGCGCAGACGATGGCGCAGTTCAAAGTCAAGCAGGTCACGCTCGAGCCGGGCGCGCACGGCCAGAGCTCGCTGCACGAGCGGACGCGAACGCCGTTGCTCTTCCTCGTCGGCATTACGGCGATCGTGCTGCTGATCGCATGCGCGAACATCGCCAATCTGCTGCTGGCGCGCGGCGCCAACCGCGCGGTGGAGATGGCGGTGCGTCTCGCGTTAGGTGCGAGCCGCCGACAGCTGTTCACGCAGCTTTTGACGGAATCGTGTGTGCTCGCCGCGTTAGGCGGACTGGCAAGTCTCGTCGTCGCGCGGTGGACGCTTCAGGGAGCCCTCGCGATCCTGCCAGGCGACACTGGTGCCGTGCTCCACGCCGAGCTGCGCGCGCCGATCCTGCTCTTCGCGGCAGCGATGGCGATCGGCACGGGGCTGCTCTTTGGGTTTTTTCCCGCCCTCCACAGCACGCGACCCGATTTGGTCTCTACTATCCGTGCCAACACGGGCCAGCTGTCCAGTGCGCGAGCAAGCACGCGATTCCGTACGGTGCTCGTGACGGCGCAGATCGCGCTGTCGATGGCACTCCTCATCTCGGCGGGGCTCTTCATCAAGAGTCTCGCGAACGTAAGTCGCGTCGACCTCGGCTTACAGATCGACAACGTCGTCACCTTCGGCATCGCGCCGGAGCTCAATGGCTACGCACCGTCGCGATCGCTCGCGCTGTTTCGGCAGACGGAGGAGGCGCTCGCCGCGACTCCTGGTGTCACGAGCGTGGCAGCGTCAATGGTACCGCTACTCACCGGCAGCAACTGGGGGACGGATGTCGCCGTCGAGGGATTCACCTATGGTCCCGACGTCGACGACAACGCGCGATTCAACGAGATCAGCGCTGGCTACTTCCACGCGCTCGGCGTGCCGATTCTCGCCGGACGCGAATTCACGGCGAGCGACGTCTCCGGCGCACCGAAGGTCGCGATCGTGAACGAGGAGTTCGCGCGCAAGTTCAATCTCGGGCGGAACGCCGTCGGGAAATCGATGGCACTCGATCCCCGGGCGAAGAACCTCGACGTCCAGATCGTCGGATTGGTGCGTAACTCCGCGTACGCCGCCGTGAAGCAGAAGCCGCAGCCACTGTTCTATACACCGTATCGTCAGGACACGACCGTCGGCGTTCTCAACTTCTACGTCCGCGCCGCGCGAACGCCCGAACAGATCGTGCGCGAGGTGCCGGGGGTGATCAAGCGACTCGACGCGAACCTGCCCATCGGCGAGCTGAGGACGATGCCGCAGCAGGTTCAACAGAACGTATATCTCGACCGGATGATCAGCTTGTTGTCAACAGCGTTCGCGGCGTTGGCGACGCTGCTCGCGGCGGTGGGCCTCTACGGCGTGCTCGCGTACACCGTATCCCAACGCACGCGTGAGATCGGGGTACGCATGGCGCTCGGCGCCGACGCGGCGCGCGTCCGTTGGATGGTCTTGGGACAAGTCGGGATGATGACGCTCGTGGGCGGAGCGATTGGGCTCGCGGCGGCGCTCGCGTTAGGCAAGACGGCGCAGTCGCTGCTGTTCGGCCTCCAGGCGCATGATCCGGTGGTCATCGCCGGCGCGGCGGTCGTGCTCGCGCTGGTCGCGTTGTCAGCGGGCTATTTGCCGGCGCATCGCGCGTCGACGGTTGATCCGATCAAAGCGTTGCGGTACGAGTGAGGGGCTAGGCAGAGGGGAATAGGCTAGGGCGGCTTTTGACATTCTGTTCACACCGTCGTAAGTCATGCCTCACCCAATCACTCCGCATTCGAGGTATTGCCGTGCGTTTCGGATCGAGCGTTCTCATTATCGCGCTAGGCGCTCTCAGCGCGGGCGCACAGCAATTTCCTGCCAACCCCAAGGTCGACAAGATCTTCGCCGAGTGGGACAAGCCCGGTTCGCCGGGGTGCGCGTTGGGCGTGCTGCAGAGCGGGCGCTTCATATATGAGCGCGGCTACGGGATGGCCAACCTCGACTATGACATCCCGAACTCACCGAAGCTGGTGTACTACGTCGGCTCCGACTCCAAGCAGTTCACGGCGGCGAGCATCGGGTTGCTCGTGCTCGAGGGCAAGATCGCGCTCGACGACGATATCCGGAAATACATCCCGGAGGTGCCCGACTACGGGACGCCGATCACGATCAACCACCTCGTCCACCACACCAGTGGAATTCGCGACATCTATGGCCTCATGTCGCTTGCTGGGCTCCGCATCGAGGACGTTTTCTCCGACTCCGAAGCGGTGGCGCTGATCGCACGTCAGAAGGAGCTGAACTTCAAGCCGGGCGACGACTACCTCTACAGCAACTCCGGGTACTTCCTGCTCGGGCAGATCGTAAAGCGCGTTACTGGGAAGTCGCTCCGGGAGTTTGCGGACGAACGGATTTTTCAGCCGCTGGGGATGACGCACACGCACTTTCACGACGACCCAGGCCACATCATGAAGGGCCGGGCGATGAGCTACGAGGGCGACGGCCACGGCAGCTTTCGGATTTCATATTTGCAGAACTTCGACAAGATCGGCGCCGGCGGGCTGTACACAACGGTGGAGGATCTCCGGAAGTGGGACGAGAACTACTACACGCACCAAGTGGGCGGTGACGCGCTCCAGACGCTCATTCACACTCACGGCAAGTTGAACAAGGGCGACACGATCCCGTACGCATTCGGAAACAACGTGACGACGTACCGCGGTCTCCGGGTCGACGAGCACGGCGGGTCATTGATGGGCTACAAGGCGGAGATTCTGCGCTTTCCGGATCAACACTTTAGCGTTCTGGCAACATGTAACCTCGGCTCGATCAATCCCGGGCCGCTCGCTGAGCAAGTGGCAGAGGTGTATTTCGAGAGCAAGATGGGACCGAAGGCGCAGGTCGCGAGCCGGCGGCCGCGTGACGTGTCACAGGCAGCGGTCCCGGCGTTAGCCGCCGCCGAGCTGGCGGCGTTCGCCGGCGACTATTACTCGGACGAAGTGGACGCGACGTATCACATTGCCGTCGACGGCGGCGCGCTGGTGTTGTCGGCGCATCACGTGCCGGCGCAGCGGCTCACGCCGACGGCGCCCGATACTTTCCGCGCGGCAGGTGGGCTCACGCTGCATTTCGACCGGATTGCGGGGACCCCGTCGGCGTTTAGCGTGGAGGCAGGTCGCGTGCGCAATATTAGATTTGCGCGCCGCTGACGCGTCGAGGACCACACCCACACCGCGTGAGCTCGAATCCCGACGCGTTGTGCCGAACCTCCGCCCTGTGTCAGAGAATTCCGACTCGATGTGGGAAAGCCTTGACTCGCAGCCCGCTATTCGCGGCCCGCTCAGCTATCCGGTGAGCTTCGCCGCAAGCTTCCGGACTGTCGTGACGTTCCGCATCGTCATCGCCATGCCGAGCGCACGCTCGAGCGCGGCGCCGGAGATTGTGGAGTCGCTGAATCGGCCGCGGCTGCCCCAGTAGAGCTCGCGGCCGTGGATGTGGAGCTCGTCCATCGTCGTGCTCAGCGCGACCACCTTCTTTACAGTAGCGGCGGTGGGCTTGCCGGCGAGGAAGCCGATGTAGAGGGCGTGCTGGGTGAAGTCAAAGGCTCCGGGCGCAAAGGGCTCGTGGCTAACGACCGACGACATCGCGGTTGGCGAGCGCACGAATGTCCCCACGGGGTAGCCGAGCGCGCGTTCGAGTTCCATACCGATATGCTCCTCGAGCTCGCGTGGCTTGGCATCCGGTGCATCGAAGAGCACGTTACCACTGGCGATGAAGGTCTCGACGTTGCCGAAGCCGAGGCGTGTGAAATGCTTGCGCAGTGCGTCCATCTTGACCACATGCCCCCCCACGTTGATCGCGCGGAGTAGCGCCACATAACGCGTGCTCGGACTCATTGCTTCACTCGACCTTGAGGCCGACGACCGACGGGTCGGCGGCCGGATAGCGGAGGTCGAGCTTCTCCATGCGATCGGCGATCGTCTTGGCGACGAGCCAGTCTCGCACGTCCTTCTCGTCGGCGGGCACGACGTACCAGGGAGCCCAGTTCGTGCTCGTGTGGGTGAGGATGCCACGATACGCCTTCGTGAAATCATCCCATCGCTTGCGGTCATCCAAGTCGCCGACACGGAACTTCCAATTCTTGGTCTCGTCGGTGAGGCGATCCTGAAGACGACGCCGTTGCTCGGCCCGCGAGATGTGCAAGAGAAACTTGAGAATGACGACGTTGTTGTCCGTGAGCATCCGCTCGAAATCGTTGATCTGCGCGTAACGCGCTGACCACACTTTCTTCGGCACGAGGTCGTGGACGCGTGGAACGAGGATGTCCTCGTAGTGCGACCGATTGAAGATGCCGATCATGCCGCGCGCCGGCACCTGTTGATGCACGCGCCAGAGGAAGTCGTGATGCTGCTCGAGCTCCGTCGGCTGCTTGAAGGACGCAACGGTGCAGCCCTGCGGGTTGACGGCGCTGAACACCTTGCGGATGGTGCCGTCCTTGCCCGAAGCGTCACGTCCTTGCAAAACGATCAGCACCGCGTAGCGCGCGTCGGCGTAGAGCACACGCTGTAGATCGGAGATGCGGTCCGTTTCCTTCTTCGTCGCGCGCGCGAGCGCGTCACCACTCTTCGCCGACGCGGGTGGGTCTGCGTCGTCGTCGTCGAGACGAGGGGAGTGCTTTCCGCCGACAGGGTGGAGCTTCAACTATTCGACACCGCGGGTCGCGGTCGAGGCGTCACCATTCGGTGCGCGAACACGGCTAGCGCGCCGATGATGATTCCCGAAACCAGTCCCACCACTGGACCGAATACCGCCATCATGACGCGCGGATGCGTCGGCATCGGCATCGTCGTCATCATCGCCGCTTCGCTCGGATGTCGCGGCAGATACTGCGCGATGAAGATCATGTGCGCGGCGGTGATCCAGACGCAGTTCGCCAATCCCAGCACGACGCCATGAAGAAAGTATCGGTTGGCGGCGCGCGTCCCGATGAAGTACGCCGAGAGGAGGAAGATCACGAGCCACAGGAATGGCTCGAGCATTGCCGGGATGAAGAACACCGACCCGACCCCCATCAGCAAGCCGAGTAGCGAAAGCTGAAAGATCAGTTTCCAGTTCATCGAATCCTCGCGCGTTCGCGGGTGGCCCCAACATGCGCGCGCGAGGACGGACGCGTCAATGCGTGGCGCGCCTGGTCCTCAGCGGTTGGAGTCGCAGCTAATGAGGCGGGACATGGGTTACCGTATTAGGGGTTAGGGGTTGGGGCCGCGCTGGCTAGTTGATCGAAGGGCTTCCTTGGTTATTCCCGAAAAGCTGACGGGAATAAATCGGCGTGAATTGCGTTCTTAGGAGATGGGGTAGTTACCCCGCACCCTACTGCTGTGACCCAGAGCCTTCTCGACCGCTTCGAACAGACCATCCTTCCGCTGCTGGACGATGCGTACACGTTCGCGCGGCACCTCTTGCGCGACGAACACGATGCGCAGGACGCCGTGCAAGAGGCGTATCTCCGCGCGTGGCGGCACTTCGGCGGATTTCTCGGCGGCGACCCGCGCGCGTGGCTGCTCACCATCGTGAGGCACTGTTGCTACGCGTCGCGCCGCGGCGGGCGCAAAGCGGAACACGTCGCCTACGACGACGAGCAGCACACGATCGAGAGCGGGAGCGGCTACGCTGCCGATGCCCGTGCAATCGGGGCATCGGAGCGTGAGAATCTGG
>DATEHJ010000293.1:0-4858 GCA_035279645.1 Gemmatimonadaceae bacterium | reverse complement strand
CGCCGATGATGCCGAGCTCGGAAAGCGGCGTGTCGATCACGCGGTCCTTGCCGAATTTGTCGATCAGCCCCTCGGTCACCAGGAACACCCCGCCGCGCGGACCGATATCCTCGCCGAGCGTGACGACGTTTTGGTCGAGCGTCATCTCGTCGATGAGCGCCGATCGCACCGCCTGCACCATCGTGCTGAGCGTCGTTTGCTTTTCCACTGCTGTTGTTGCCATCATAACCTCTAGACGCCGAGCTCGGCGGCGAGCTCTTTACGCTCCCACTCGAGTTGCGGAGTGTATGTCGCGTAGGTGTGATCGAGCACGGTCATCATGTCGGGAACCGGGCTTGCCTCAGCCTCTGCAAGCGAAATCGCGAGCTCCGCCTTGACGTCGGCGACCAGCGTTTCTTCCTTCTTGTCGTCCCATAGCTTTTGATTGACGAGGAAGTTGCGGAAGCGCGCGATCGGGTCGCGCTGCGTCCGCCACATCTCGAGTTCGCCTTTGGGCCGATAGCGGGTGTCGTCGTCGGCAGATGAGTGCGGGCCGTAACGATAGGTATACGATTCGATGAGGCTCGGTCCGCGGCCGGCACGCGCCTTGTCGGCGCAATGCTTGGTGACCGCGTAGACGGCGAGGATATCGTTGCCGTCCACAAGATAGCCCTCCATCCCGTAGGCCTTCGCCTTCTCGGCGATCGTCTTCGTGTGGGTCTGCTCTTCCAGCCGGACGCTGATCGCATATTGGTTGTTCTGGCAAAACAAGATGACCGGCGAATTGTACACGGCGGCGAAGTTCATGCCGACATGGAAGTCGCCCTCACTTGTGGCACCGTCGCCGAAGTAGCAGATGGTGATGCCATCGGTTTTCTTGATGCGTTGAGCCATGGCTGTGCCCACGGCCTCGGTGATCTGATTGCCGACCGTCGATGACGGCGGCACCATGTTGAGGTCGCGCCGGCCCGGCCCGTGCGGCATGAGCCGGCCCTGGCTTGGATCGAGCATCCGGCCGAGTTGGTGCGCGAACCACTCCGACGCCTTGAGGCCCTTGACCATGAGGCTGCCCTGCGCTCGATGGTCGCCGTACATCCAATCCTGCGTCTTGAGCGGAAGGGCGCTCCCGATCTGGCTCGCCTCCTGGCCTGCGATCTGTGCGAAAAAGCCGGAGCGGCCCTGACGGACGAGGATGTAACAGCGGTCGTCGACGGCGCGGGCGAATACGAGCCACCGATACATCCGCAGGTAGTCGTCACTCGATAGGCCGAGGTCTTTGACGTCGCCGAGCGGCTTGCCGTCGTATTCAAGAAATTTGATCGGGACGTCGGTGAAAGGCTTTACTTGCATGGTGCCTCCGGAGGCGAAAGTCTCATTTTTTTTCGAAGGGTTCTTATTGTTACTTCGGCCATTCCCTCCGCTGTCCGGAAATACGACGGGAACACCGACGATGGGCGGAGGGTCGCATCGGTTCTAGGGCATATCCCTCTGTCGGATTGATGTTTTCGCCTTTCGGAGCGGTGAGCGCATCGTCGTTAAGGAGCACCACCATCAAACTCGCGCCCTTCAATTTTTTCAAGATCACGGTCGGCCTCTACCGGATCGTGCCGGGGCCGCCGCTCGACCCCGGGATGCAAGGCGAACTGCTAAAGGAGCTTCACCGCGACTATCCGTCATTGACGCAGATCCAAGGCGGCGTCTTGTTTTCGGATCCGCCGAAAGGCCGCACCCTGATCATCGATCAGGCGCGCGTGGAATCGACCGAGACTAGTCCGCGCTCGGCGACGCAGGCCATCGAGCGTATCGGTGATGAGTTTCAGAAAACGCTTCGCATCGTGGCGTACCCCGCGCCGTATCGTGTGAAGGTAGAAGCCGACGGCACCATCGCTGCATGGGAAGGTCTTGACCCGGTGAGCGTGCTGAAACGCCACGCGCCGCCGCGCCCGGAATGGGATGCGCTCGGGGGCGTGTGCCGCTTTGCGTGTGTGCGCTATCTGTTCGCGACGCCCGACGGCGGGCAACGCGACGTGCGCATCGAACCGCTCTTTCAGGCGCCGGATCGTTTCTATACATCGGCGATTTCCATGCCGGGCTCCGCAGCAAGCGAAACCCTTGGAGACGCGATGGAGCGCGCCCGTCAGGAAGCGGACACGATCGAACGCCTAAGCAATAGGCTCGTCGCAGACATCGCTGGGGAGAGTTAAAAACAAATATGAGCCAGACGTTGATCAACCTTCTCGTCGGCGTGTTGGTGCTCGGGCTGGTCGCGTTCCGCATGTCGCGCGAGCGCAAGTTCGGCATGAATTCTTTGTGGGTCTTGCCGGCGATCCTCGGCGTGTTGATGATCGTCGATGTCACTATGACCGGCGTCGCCTCGCCGCTCAACATCGTATATATGCTGCTCGCGCTTGCGGCAGGCGTCGCGTTCGGTTGGTATCAGGGCGTCCATAGCACCGTCCGCATTGACAAATCCATTCGCGCAGCGTTCGTCAAGGCGTCGCCGATCGGCATGGCGCTGTTCGTCGGGGCGGTGGCATTTCGATTCGGTGCTCGCTATATGTCCGATTCATTCTCATCTTCGGCGCCCACTACACGATCGGATTTCGGCTCGCCTCATCTGGCTCCGATGGTCGAGCTGGTCAGCGCACTCACGCTCATCTTTGCCGTTGGTTTGCTCACCGGCTTGCGCGTGTATGTGAAGCGAAAGTACGACGAGGCGACAGGTTAGCGGTCCCCGCGTTGTGCGACACTGGATGTGCCCCTAAGAACTTAAGCTGCAGTGAAAACCTGGCAGACTGCTTTATTGATCGCGCTGGTATGCGCCGGCCTCTATGTCGCGCTGCGAGACCAGTACACCGGGGTGTGGGCAACCCATCAAATCGTCGGACTGGCCATTATGGTTCCGTCGTTATTCTTATGGGCGCTAGCTAGACTGCAACTCGGCATATCGTTTAGTGGGGAAGCGCGGGCCACCGTTCTCGTCACACACGGACTCTATGCTAAGATCAGAAATCCCATCTATGTTTTTGGCGGCATTTTTATCGCGGGGCTTATCGTATTCCTCGGATATTACTATTTCATGCTCGTCTTCTTGATTATCATACCGGTGCAATATGGCAGATTTCGAAACGAAGAGGCCGTGCTCGAAGCTGCGTTCGGAGACAAGTATCGAACGTATCGACGCCAGACCTGGTTCTAGATAGGCGAGGAGATTCTCGTGTCGCTCGAACTTCTGAACACGCTCGCAACGCTTTTGACGACGCTGATCATCGCCGCCACCGCGATCGCCGCTATCGTTCAACTGCGCCACCTGCGGGCCGGGAATCAAATAGCGGGCCAACTCGCGATGCGGCAAGTTCTGCTCGATGGGGAATTCTGGGATGCGGTAGGCCGCGTACGCTCCGAAGTCCCGGCGCTGCTTAAGGATCCTCGCTTCGTGAAGTTCGTTCGGGAATGGCATCTTCAAGGACCAAGCGAGGACGACGATCGATTCGACGGTCCCTACACCGCGGCGCTGATGGTTGGCCGGAATATGGAGAACATCGGAAACATGATCAGGAACGGATTGACCGACAGGCGCATTTTCTTGGAGCAGTATGCATATCTCGTCGTCACTGCTTGGGATGCGATCGAGCCGCTTCTGAAGATCCGCCGCGAGGCGACAGCAAGCGACGCGCCGTGGGAAGACTTCGAGTACCTGACGGTTCTCTCACGCAAATGGATCGCGGCGGGGAGAACGTGCTATCCGCACGATGTCGAGCGAATTCTCCCCAGCTTCACCGCCTCGAAGACGTCCTGAATCACAACGCCTTGAAGCGGCGAGCTATAGCTCGCCGCTTCACGAACGTCAGGATGCTTGTCGCTAGACGCCGAGCGGGTTGACCGGTTTCGTGCCGGTGTACATGACGACGCCTTTCGTCTCCGTGTACAGATCCAGCGTCTGCAGCGCAAGTTCGCGGCCGAATCCCGATTGCTTGTAACCGCCGAACGGCATGCCGGGGTGGATGGAGAACGGCGTGTTGATGGCGACGCCGCCGGAACGAATGGCATGGGCGACACGAATCGCGCGGCCGGCGTTCTGCGTCCACACTGAAGCCGCGAGACCGTACACGCTGTCGTTCGCCAGCTTGATGCCCTCGGCTTCGTCCTTGAAGGTGGTGACCACAGCCACCGGTCCGAATATCTCTTCCTGCGCGACGCGCATGTCGTTGCGGACTTTGTCGAGCACGGTCGGCATGAGAAAATTCCCACTAGAGAGCGCTCCGTCCGGCCGCGAGCCGCCGCAGACGACCTTCGCGCCTTCCTGCGCGCCGATGCCGACGTAACCTTCGATTTTTTCCAACTGCGCGCGCGAGATGATCGCGCCGATCTGCGTTTTCGGATCCATCGGATCGCCGACGCGCAGACCTCTCGCCTTCTCCACGAATTTCGCGATGAATGCGTCGTATGCGCCCTCGTGCACGAGCAGGCGCGAACGCGCGTCGCACGACTGCCCCGCGTTATGGAAGATGCCGTAGACCGCGCCTGCGACTGCGGCGTCGATATCGGCGTCGTCGAAGATGACGCTCGGCGACTTGCCGCCGAGCTCGAGCGTGACGCGTTTAATCGTGGCGGACGCAAGCTCCATGATGCCGGCGCCCGTGCGGGTCTCACCTGTGAAGGCGATCTTGTCCACCCCCGGATGCTGCGCGAGGTGCGCGCCGATGACCGCGCCTGGTCCGGGCAATACATTGACGACGCCCGGAAGACAGCCGGCCTCCATGCAGATCTGCCCCAGCAGCAGCGCGGTGATCGGGGTGGGACTGGCAGGTTTCAGAACCACCGTATTGCCCGCAGCGATGGCGGGCGCGACTTTCCACGACGCCATCAGCAGTGGATA
>DATEHJ010000292.1:0-4598 GCA_035279645.1 Gemmatimonadaceae bacterium | reverse complement strand
GTGGCGGGCGCGGATCACGCCAGGAAATGGCGTTCCCGCCGCCGCCTCTGGCAACGGGTTCGATCCGCTGGCCGGGCTTCAGTCGGGACCGTCCCTCTTCACGCCGGCCGAGTCGGTACCGGGCATCCCGCGGTCAACACCCGCGGTTTCCCGGCCCGCTATGGCGACGCCGCTCCCCAACGCGTCGATGCCTAACGTGCCGGTACCCGCCCAGCGGTCGGCGGCCGCGGCGCCGGCCAAGGCGCCGGCGCCAACGGGTCTCGCGACGGGGACGCTCGACCACGTGCACGAATTCGAGGGGAGCGAGCAGGCGCGCAAGACGATCGAGCAACTGCTCCTCACCACCGTCGAGCGCGGCGCCTCCGACCTGCACCTCCGCTGCGGCGAGCCGCCGATCATCCGTCTCCACGGCGAGATGCTTCGCATGGAGGGAATGGGCCCGTTAGAGAACGCGCATCTCGACGGCATGCTGCGCTCGATCATGCCGGAGCGCAACCGCATCGAGTTCAGCGAATCGAACGATACCGACTACGCCCACGAGATCACCGGACTCGCCCGCTTCCGCGCCAACGCGCTCCGTGATCGCATGGGGGTCGCCGCCGTGTTCCGGCAGATCCCCTCCCAGGTCGTGACGGTCGACCAGATGCAGATCACCCCCGAGGTCCAGCAGCTGTGCTACCTCACCAAGGGGCTCGTGCTCATCACGGGGCCGACGGGGTCGGGCAAGTCGACGACCCTCTGCGCTCTGATCGACATGGTGAATCGTGTCCGCAACGATCACGTGATCACGATCGAGGACCCGATCGAGTTCGTGCACCCGAACAAGAACTGCATCATCACGCAGCGACAGGTCGGCGTCCACACGAAATCGTTCAAGAGCGCGCTGCGCGCGGCGCTCCGCGAGGACCCCGACATCGTCCTCGTCGGCGAGTTGAGAGATCTCGAAACCGTCTCGATCGCGATCGAGACCGCAGAAACGGGCCACCTCGTATTCGGTACGCTCCACACAACCACGGCGCCGGGCACTATTGATAGAATCATCGACCAGTTTCCCGCCGACCGGCAGGAGCAGATCCGCGTCATGCTCGCCGACTCGCTCAAGGGCGTGATCTCCCAAACGCTGTGCAAGAAGATCGGCGGAGGACGTGTTGCCGCGCGCGAGATTCTCCTCTCGATCCCCGCGGTCGCGAACCTGATCCGTGAAGCCAAGACGTTCCAGGTTCACTCGATCATGCAGACGTCGCGTCGGCTGGGCATGGTGACGCTCAACGACGCGCTGATCGACCACGTCGACGGCGGTCGTGTCGAGCCGAAGGAGGCCTACATGAAGGCGGTCGACAAGCTGAATTTCATGGCGATGCTGAAGCAGCGCGGCCACGACGTGTCCTTCGCCGAATCCGACCTCTCCGCCCAGGGGCAGGGAAAGGGCACCGAGACGCCGGCGTCCAAGCCCGCGGTCAAGGCCGGAAAGCGTTGAGCGTGGCGCGTTGAGCGTTGGGCGTTGAGCGTGGCGCGTGGGCGCGCCAAAACTGGAGCTCGGGTTTTCCCCTAGCCCCAGGCACCTAGCCCCTAGCCCCTATGTTATTTGGTCGTCGTCAGGCGCGAGCTGGATCTCACCGTTTACCGGTGTCTCCTCCATAAGCTCGCCGCGGCACTTCTCGTATTCATCGCGCTCGGCGTAGCCGTAGCCGCCAAGCACCTCTCCTCCACGCATGTAATCGTGCCCGTAGCCTCGCCCATGGGGATACTTCTCCAGCGAGGCTTGGTCGTTCTCATTCATGGGCCACCTCCTTGCGAAGGGCGTATCGCGAGCGCTCAACCGCATTGTGTATCTCTTCCAGTTCTGACGCAAGTGTTACGCACTTCCTACAGCGGCGGCAGACCCGTTCGCTTGTTTGGATTTCTCTCGCCCCGCTATACTTCAAGGCTATGCAAATCCGTAACATCGCCATCATTGCGCACGTCGATCACGGCAAGACGACGCTCGTGGACAAGATGCTCCGGCAGGCTGGAGCATTTCGCGAGAATCAGATCGTTCAGGAGCGCGTGATGGATTCGAACCCGCTCGAGCGCGAGCGGGGAATAACGATTCTCGCCAAGAACACGTCGGTCCGCTGGCATGGAACGAAGATCAACATCGTCGACACACCGGGGCACGCCGACTTCGGTGGAGAGGTCGAGCGCATTCTTCGCATGGTGGATGGCGTGCTGCTCGTCGTCGACGCCTTCGACGGTCCGATGCCGCAAACGCGCTTCGTGCTTCGCAAGGCGTTAGGCTTGGGGCGCACTCCGATCGTCGTCATCAACAAGATCGACCGGCCGGGCGCGGACCCGATGCGCGTGCACGATGAAGTGCTCGACCTCCTCATCGAGCTCGAAGCGGAAGAGGCGCAGCTCGACGCGCCGGTCGTCTACGCGTCGGCACGTGACGGCGTTGCGACGGCGAATCTCGATACCACACCCGTCGACCTAACGCCGCTCTTCGAAGCGATCGTCAGGCATGTTCCTGCTCCGCCCAACGATCGTCGCGGTGCGTTCCAGATGCTCATCTCGACGATCGACCACTCGCCCTATTTGGGACGCCTCGGCATCGGCCGTATTGAGCGTGGCACCGTGCACGTTGGTGATTTGGTTGCCCTCTTGCCGCTCGACACGAATCAGCCGACGGAGAGCGCGCGCGTCACGAAGCTCTACACCTTCGAAGGGTTGGAGCGCGTCGAAGTCCAGGAGGCATCCGCGGGTGAGATCGTCGCACTCGCCGGACTCGAAGGCGTCGAGATCGGGCACACCGTTGCCAACGTCGAATCGCCTGAGCGACTCGAGGGAATCGCCGTCGAGGAGCCGACGATTTCGGTCGACTTCATGGTCAACAACTCGCCCTTCGCCGGCAAGGAAGGGAAGTTCGTGACGTCGCGTCAACTCCGAGAGCGACTGGTCCGCGAGCTCGAAAAGAATGTCGCGCTCCGTGTCGAGGACACCGACGCGACGGACACGTGGGCGGTTTCTGGTCGCGGCGAGCTTCACCTCACGATCCTCATGGAGACGATGCGGCGGGAGGGATACGAATTTCAGGTCTCACGGCCGCGCGTCATCACGCGCGAAGGTCTCAACGGGGAACGGCTCGAGCCGTATGAGGAGTTGATGATCGACGTGCCCGAGGATTTCCTCGGTGTGGTGATCGAGCAGCTCGGTCCGCGCCGCGGCGAGATGCTCGAGATGAAGAATCCTGGGCAGGGGCTCGTCCGGCTCCGCTATCGGATACCAGCGCGCGGATTGTTTGGGTACAGGTCGGAGTTCTTGACTGACACACGGGGAACGGGAATTCTGCATCATCGGTTCCTGGACTACGGTTTGTGGGCGGGGCCGTTGGCGGGTCGGACGCGCGGGTCACTCGTGTCGATGGAGCACGGCACGATTGTGGCGTTCGCGCTCGCGAATCTGCAGGAGCGGTCGACGCTCTTTGTAGCGCCGGGTGACGCCGTGTACGAAGGGATGGTTATTGGCGAGAATGCGCGGCCCGGGGACATGGACGTGAATCCGACGCGGGAAAAGAAGCTGACGAACATGCGGTCGAAGGGCGCCGACGAGCACATTCAGTTGGAGCCGCCGCGGGAGTTGACTCTCGAAGCGGCCCTCGAGTATATCGAGGACGATGAGTTGATCGAGGTGACACCGCAGTCGATCCGTCTCCGGAAGCGCTCACTCAGCGCATCGGATCGGAAGAAGCTCTCGCGAGAGGCGAAGCGCGAGCGCGAGCGCGCATCCATCTAAGTCGTCTCGCGCACATCCTCGTTTTCATTTCACCTGCAAGGAGAACCGAGCAATGTCGGACATGTTCGAGTCGTCGGAGATGTCGCTGTCACCTCGAGGCGGCCGCGATGATGACGATCTCGACGATGAGCCGTTGGATGATGATTCGGAAGACGACGACGATCTCGACGATGAGGTGGACTTCGACGACGAGGACGATTCCGACGACGACGATCTCGACGACGATGATGACGATGATGACGACGAAGACGATGACGACGAGGATGAGGACGACGACCTCGACGATGACGACTTCGACGAGGATGAGGACGACGAGTTCGAGGACGAGTTCGAGGAGCTCGACGAGGACGTGGACGAGGACGCGGAGGAGGAGCGGCCTGGTCGGGCGCGGCGGTACGAGCAGTAGCGGCGCATCCGACTTGAAGTTCGCACCATCTTGGCTATACTACGCGTTCCCCTAAAACGGGGAGAGGAGCGCGTGCGTAGCGCGCGCGACTTCAAATAAGATGAGCATTTTCGCACGAAGTGCGAAAATTCGCTGATTGACAATCGAGTGTGAGAGAATCGTGCGGTGGCTCTCGTTGATCTGCTGCTCACGTGGGCAGCAGGGAGAGAACAAACACGAATTCTATGATTCCGGATGCGATCATTGGATCGTATCCGATGGTCGCGTTCGGCAGAGCTAATCGAACTCTTGGAGAGTTTGATCCTGGCTCAGGACGAACGCTGGCGGCGTGCTTAACACATGCAAGTCACGGGGGTCCGCAAGGACAACCGGCGAACGGGTGCGTAACACGTGAGGGACCTGCCTGGAAATGGGGGATAGC
>DATEHJ010000291.1:0-5704 GCA_035279645.1 Gemmatimonadaceae bacterium | reverse complement strand
GCGAGCCGTGGCTATGGCGCCGAGGTCGTGCTGCACGGCGCGAGCGGCATCGAGGCGTTCGCGCGCGCGCACGAGCTGTCGGTGGAACGGACGCTGACGTTCGTGCACCCGTTCGACGACGAGGCCATCATGGCCGGTCAGGGCACCGTCGGCCTCGAGATTCTCGAGCAGTTCGCCAACGTCGACGACGTCGTCGTCTCGATCGGAGGCGGAGGACTGATCGCCGGCGTCGTCGTCGCGATCAAGGAGCAGCGCCCGTCAGTGCGGGTTTACGGTGTCGAGCCGGAGGGCGCGGCGGTGATGCGGAAGAGTCTCGACGCTGACCGTCCCGTTAGGCTCGACTCGATGAAGACGATCGCCGACGGCCTCGCCGCGCCGATGGCCGGCGACCGCACCTTCCCCATCGTGAAGAAATATGTCGACGACGTCGTATTGGTCAGCGACGAAGAGATCACGACCGCGATGCGCGAGCTGCTCTTCTCGGCGAAGCTCCTCGCCGAGGGCGCCGGCGCCGCCGCGACCGCGGCGGTGATCTCCGGCAAGATCCCGGTCGAAGGACGACGCGTGGTCGCGATCGTCAGTGGAGGGAATGTCGACCCTGGTCGTGTTAGGGACCTGGTCCTCGGTAGCTAGGTCAGACTGAGACTCGCGATGTGAGACGTGAGATCCTTCCTATCCGTGCGCCGGTGAGTGCGCATTCGCCAACGGGAGAGGCATCGATCTCAGAACTCGGGGCTGTGAGATCTCAGTCTCGGTTCCGCCTCATCACGATTAGTCACGCGTCGCGATTTTTCTCGGAACGCAAGCGACGTCATGAAGAGCCAGACGACGCCGACGAGGACGCCGGCGAGCACGTCGATCGGCCAGTGGACGCCGAGATAGATGCGTGAGTAAAGACTCATCAGCGATGTCGCCGAGAAGACCCAGTACGGCCACGTCCAGCCGCGTTCGCGGTGGAGAATCGCGCAGACGGTGAAGACCACGGCGATGCTGGCGATTGCGTGGCCGCTGGGGTAGGCCGACCAGCCGTACCAGCCGCGACGTGGGAACATGTCGGGACGCGGGCGGCCATAGAGATCCTTGAGCGCGGGATTCAGTGTGTAGCTCCCGATCTGAACGATGAGGAGCCGCATCGCGAGGTGCGGTCGCTTCAGTCGGCGCCACAGCCACCAGACGATGAGGAGCACGCCAGGGATGAGGGTAATGTTGGTGCCTAACCAGGGCGTAACGAGGAGCAGCTCGTCGAGCCAGTGTGGGAGATTGAAATGCAAGGCATACATGAGCTGCCGCTCCCAATGCGTGCCGTGCTCCCAATCGCCGTAGCGTTCGGCCCAGGCGGCGATCACCATCCCGGTGAGGAAAGCGTACGAATAGCCCGCGGCGATGGTGAGCCAACGCTGCCGCCACCAGGGGCGTGCGTCACCAGTGCTTCGATTTGCAGGGTCGTGCGAGTTCACCCAAGCCAACTGGGCAGAGAGCGGGCCAACGCGAGGCGATCTGGAACGGTTGGTGCCTGAGATGAGTGAATCCACCAACGGAACCAGCAATGACGGATCGCGATAAATCGAATCGACAAACCGAGCCTGACGACGAGTCCGCGTCACCGCGCGGCAAGGATGTCATGCGCGGGCGGAGCTTCGCCGGAGCGAACATCGCTAACACAGAGCGCGACCAAACGAGCGAACGCCAGCACATCGCCGAGCACGGTGGCGAGAGTCTCGACGAATCGGGCGAGGTCACGGACGCCGAGATCGAAGCGCGCGAAGAACGCCGGGCCGAGCGGAACGAGGACTAGCTGAGGAGCTAGGTGCTAGATGCTAGGTGCTGTTGGATGCCCTAGCCCCTATTCCCTATCCTCTATCCCCTACACACATCATCGTCCCGATCATCGTCGCGACGAGCTTTTCGCTCTCGCCCGTTATCGCCGCGACGTCGGCTCGGCACACCGTGATCGTGCTGCCCGAACGGATCACTCGGCCACGCGCCTCGAGCCGTTCGCCGACCGCGGGGGCGAGCAGATTGAGCTTGAACTCGATGCTGAGGACGCGCGCCGAGGCCGGCATCAGCGTATACGCGGCGTAGCCGCAGGAGCTGTCCGCGATTGCAGCGACGATCCCCGCGTGCAGGAATCCGTCCTGCTGCGTAAGATCGTCGCGAAAGGGAAGCACGACGTCGACGGCGCCCGGCGCCACCGTGCCTAACGACGCACCGATCATCGCCATGGCGCGCTGCTCGCCGAAGCTCAGACGGACGCGCGTGGTATATTCGGGATCGAGGGGCTTGTGCATGCGCGTCCCGCACCTCAGCTAGCGCTTGCGATTGATTCGCCGCTCTGTCCAGATCACGATCGTCGTGCACCCGGACTGACCCGCGGTCGTGAACTGCGCGGGTGTCGTCGAGCCGTTGTAGACCTCGAGCGCGGCTACTTCTTCGGGTCGCACGTATGTGTCCAGATCGCCCGGCGTCATCTGCTGCCAGGGAGCACCGTCGACGTAGAACGTCACGCAGCCGCCTGTTGGATCGCGCGAGCTCGTGATGACATTCGTCCCGTCGCCCGCCGGCTGCACGCGCACACCGGGGACGGTGCGCAACATATCGCTGAACTGATTCGTTTGGCGCATCTTCAGCTGGTCGGCATCGAGATAGTAGCCCATCCCGCTTCGTTTCCGATCGGCGAAGCCGACGTCGCTCAAGCCTCGCTCGCGCGTGGCGGTGACGCGCATTTGCTGCAGCACGGGGACATAGTCGCCCATCTTCACGGTCAACGACTGCGGATTGTTTGCCGAGAGCTCCACCGGTATTTCCGTCGGCGCGAAGCCGAGCTGCCGCACCTCGAGTGTCTGCGTTCCGGACGGCAAGCTGTCGAGCGTGAAATCACCATTCGCCCGGGTCTTTGTCGCTGAGCCGGTGTTCTGTAGCTCGACGCGCGCGTTCGGAATTGGCTGACCGTACTTGTTGAGCACCTTGCCCGTCACGCGTGCTCGGCCCCTCACGACGGTCGTCGGTTTGCCGGCTGTGTCCGACGACGCCGCGACGACCTGCGTTGAGGCAATGCTCATGCTGCGCATCGCGAGCAGCAACGTCCCACTCGTTCCGCCGATCTCCACTGGGACTTCGCCAGTCTGCACGCCATTGCGGAAGACCTGCAGCTTTCCACTCATCGTCGCCGGCAAGCCGCAGATGCGATAGCGGCCATCCTTGCCGATCGGCTGTTCGCGAACGCGTGGCGTCTTCTTGAATCCGAGCGGATCTGACTCGTAATAGAGCAGCGACACCTTCGCGCCCTCAGCTGCCCCTTCGGTGTCGGCGTCACGCACGAACCCGACGAGGGCCGCCGGTCCCAAAGCACGCCGAGCGGCCGTACAGAACACCGACACGAGCGTCTCACCCGTCGGAACCGAGAGGTCGAGGACCCTCTCTTCTCCGGCGTTGAAGGTGATCGCCTGTGTGACGAGAGAAATTCCGAGGGTGTCGAGCAGCGGATGGATGACGACGAGTCGGTGCTCACCGGGCGGCACACTGTCTATTTTATACCGCCCGCTCGCGTCGGTGGTGATTTCGCGGGTGGTGTTATCGACGCGCACGAGCGCGCTATTGAGCACCGTCTCGTGCAGACTGTCGTAGACGATGCCATGGAGGGAGGCAAAGCCCGCAGCCGGCGCTGGCGCCGGAGCTGGATTCTGCGCGCTTGCGACAGACGCAGCGAGCGCGGCTATGACCGATGAGAGAAGTAAGCGCTTCAACACAGCGTGAGGGTAACGTGGAGGGGCGGCCAGACGAGGAAGCCGGACAGTCATAACCTACGGCGTTGCTCCCGGTTCCCTCAACCTCCGTGATTCGTGCGGGCGTCACCGCCTGCGCGCGCTATCTTCCGCGCATGTATGCGTTGACGGACGCATGTGTAGCCATCGTTGGCGCCGGCCGGCTGGGCAATGCACTCGCCGCCGCGATGATCGGTGCCAAGCTACGGGTCTTGGGTCCCTTGGGCCGCCGAGCAGAGGTGCGGGGAGCCGGCATCGTCGTCCTCTGCGTTCCTGACGGAGCGATCGCCGACGCGGCGCGAGCGATCGAGCCCGGACCTCTCGTCGGCCACTGTTCGGGGGCGTCGACCTTGGCTCCGCTCGCTCCGCACGAGGCGTTCTCGATGCATCCGTTGCTGACCGTGGCGCGCAAGGCACCGGTCTCATTTGCGGGAGCTGGGTGCGCCATTTCGGGCAGTACCGAGAACGCGCGCGATGCGGCAACCGCGCTGGCTCTTCGCCTGAAGATGCGTCCATTCGCCCTCGCTGACGCGGACCGCGACCTCTATCACGCGGCGGCATCGATGGCATCCAATTACCTCGTCACGGTCGAGGGGGCGGCCGAGCGGTTGGCCGCGCTCGCCGGCGTGGAGCGGGAACTTCTCGTCCCACTCGTTAGGGCCGCGGTCGAGAACTGGGCTCGGCTGGGCGCAACCGGTGCGCTCACTGGTCCCATAGTTCGCGGTGACGTGACCACGGCTGCTCGCCAGCGCTCTGCGGTTGAGTCGCGCGCGCCGGAGCTCCTCGCGCTGTGGGACGCGTTGGCGATCGCGACGAGCACGCTCGCCGCGGGCAACCGGCGATGAGAATCGTTCGCGAGATTGCTGAGATGCGAAGCGTTCTCGAGGGCGCGCGTCGCGAGGGCGCGTCGATTGGTCTCGTGCCGACGATGGGATTCTTCCACGAGGGTCATCTCTCGCTGATGAAACGGGCGCGGAGCGAGTGTGCGGTCGTCGTGGTATCGCTGTTCGTGAACCCGACGCAGTTCAACGACACCGCCGATCTCGACGCGTACCCGCGCGACGAAGCGCGCGACGCGGCGATCGCGCAGAGCGGCGGCGTCGATTATCTCTTCGCGCCCAACGCCTCGGTGATGTACGTTCCCGGCGCGTCGACGTCCGTGGTCGTGAGCGGGCTGAGCGAGCCGCTCGAGGGGAAATCGCGCGGGTCGGGGCATTTTCGCGGTGTCGCCACCATCGTTGCAAAGTTGTTCAACATCGTCCAGCCGACTGTCGCCTACTTCGGCCAGAAGGACGCGCAGCAGGCGCTGGTCGTGCGCCGCATGGTGCGCGATCTCGACTTGCCGTTGCGGATCGAGGTCTGTCCGACGGTGCGCGAGCCCGACGGGTTGGCGATGTCGAGCCGGAACGTGCGTCTCACGCCGGCGGCACGGACGCAGGCACTCGCACTAAGGCGCGGGCTCGACGCGGCGGCGGCGGCGGTTGCCGGCGGCGAGCGGGACGCAACACGAGTCGAAGCCCGCGGCCGCGAGACGATGAAATCCCTCGGCGTCGATGCCGAATATTTCGCCGTCGTCTCCGCGGAGACGCTGGCGCCGGTGCGCCCGCTGTCGGGAGAGATTCTCCTCGCCGTCGCGGCGCGGGTGGGCGGCGTCCGGCTCATCGACAACGACCTCGTCGCCGCGCCCAAGTCATGACCGACACCCCGGTGGCGACGCGCCGCCTGACGACGAGCGGCATCCGCGCGATGAAGGGGCGCGCCGAGGCGATCGTCATGGTGACGGCCTACGATTTTGCGACGGCGCAGGCCGCCGAGCAGGCCGGCGTCGACATCATCCTCGTCGGTGATTCGCTCGGAATGGTCGTCCAGGGCGCCGGCAATACGCTGCCGGTGACGATGGACGAGATGATCTATCACTGTCGCTCCGTCGCGCGCGGCACCGA
>DATEHJ010000290.1:0-9090 GCA_035279645.1 Gemmatimonadaceae bacterium | reverse complement strand
CATAAGGCGCACGTGCTCAACGAGCCCGAGCCAATTCTGCGCGCGCGGCTCGTGCTCGCGCGCGCGTCGCAGATCGTGCTGCGCAATGGCTTGCGCGCGTTGGGTATCACGGCGCCGGAGAGGATGTGACCTCATTGTCATCCCGAGGAGCGAAGCGACGAGGGATCTGCTTTGCGACGCGGGTGGAAAAGCAGATCCCTCGCTTCGCTCGGGATGACTCCCACTAGATAGATCACCATGTCTCTCCTTGTCGTAGGCTCCGTTGCGCTCGACTCCGTGGAAACGCCTTTCGGTAAAGCCGAGGACGTCCTCGGTGGCTCGGCGACATTCTTCTCGGCGTCGGCCAGCCACCTGTGCGGCGTACAGCTCGTCGGCGTCATCGGCAGCGACTATCCCGTGCAGAAGCTCGAGCCGCTCGCGCAGCGCGGCGTCGATCTCGCGGGACTCGAGCGCGCCGAGGGACGGTCCTTTCGGTGGCGCGGCCGATACCGACACGACCTCAACTCCGCCGAGACGCTCGAGACGCACCTGGGCGTGTTCTCCAATTTCCGGCCCAAGATCCCGGATCAGTTCCGTCGCCCGGAGTTTGTATTCCTCGGGAACATCGACCCGCGTTTACAACTCGACGTCCTCACCCAAGTCGAGCGACCCAAGCTCGTTGCCTGCGACACGATGAATTTCTGGATCGAGAGCCGTCGCCCCGAGCTGCTCGATCTGCTCTCGCACGTCGACTTGATCACGCTCAACGACGGCGAGGCACGCCAGCTCACCGAGAAGTACAACCTCATCAAGGCCGCGCGCTGGATCATGAGCAAGGGGCCCAAGCTCGTGATCGTGAAGAAGGGCGAGCATGGTGCGTTCATGTTTAGCGAACGTGAAATCTTCTTCGCGCCCGCGTATCCGTTGGAGGACGTCTTCGACCCGACGGGAGCCGGCGACTCATTCGCCGGCGGCTTCATGGGCTACCTCGCGAAGACGGGCGACATCTCCGAGCGGAGCCTCCGGCGCGCCGTGGTGTATGGCTCTGCCATGGGATCCTTCGCCGTCGAGAAGTTCTCGATCGAGCGCTTGCTCGAGGTCAAGCCGGCCGACGTCGCCGAACGCGTGCGCGAGTTCCACCAGCTCGTCGCGTTCGAGCAGGAGATGGACTCGTGAGTGACAACGCGCTCGACTATCGCGGGGCCGGTGTCGACATCGACGCGGCCGACGACGCGAAATCGCGCATCAAGCGGCTCGTGGAGTCGACGTTCACCGCCGGCGCGCGCGGCCGCTTCGGCGGCTTCGGCGGGATGTTTCGCATGCCCCCCGAGGCAAAGCGACCCGTGCTCGTCGCCAGCGCCGACGGCGTCGGCACGAAGATCAAGGTCGCCATCGAGAGCGGGCGCAATGACACCATTGGCCACGACCTCGTGAATCACTGCACGAACGACATTCTCGTGCAGGGCGCGCAGCCGATGTTCTTCCTCGATTACGTCGCGTTCGGCGTGCTCGAGCCGATGGCCGCCGAAGCGGTGGTGGCGGGCGTCGCCGCCGGGTGTCGCGAGAATGAGTGTTCACTCATTGGCGGCGAGACCGCGGAGATGCCCGGTGTGTACACTCCGCCGGACTATGACCTGGCCGGTTTCGTGGTCGGCTGGGTGGAAGAGGACGCGATCCTCGGCGCCGAGCGCGTGCGCGAAGGAGACGTGTTGATTGGACTCGAAAGCAGTGGTTTGCACACGAACGGCTACTCGCTCGCGCGTCGGATTGTGGCGGAACGCATGCGACTCCGGCCCACTGATCCCTTTCCTGGCGAATCGGCGTCCGCGGCTGACGTGTTGCTGCGCGTGCACCGCTCGTATCTGCCCGCGCTGCGTCCCGTTCTGGGCACGATTCACGCTATGGCCCACATCACCGGCGGGGGGCTGCCCGGCAATGTGAATCGCGCGCTGCCGCCAACGATGGACGCGGAGGTCGACACCGGGAGCTGGGAGATACCGAATCTGTTTACTCAGTTGCAGTCGGCGGGCGGCGTGGCGCGAGAGGAAATGTTCCGCGCGTTCAACATGGGGGTAGGAATGGTGGTGATCGCCGCGCCAGGGGACGTTGAAACCATCGTACGCGCGGCGCAGTCAGAAGGGGTGAGGGCCTGGCGTCTCGGGCGTGTCATCCGGGGTCAAGGGCAGGTTGTCATCAGCTAGGAGATGATCATCATGAAGCGTTTGCTCGTACTCTTCTTGTCGTTCGGGTTCTCTGCGTCTGCACTCGCGCAGACGTCGTCGGCGTGTCCGCCGGGCGGTACGATCGCTGGATTTCCCGATCGAGATAGGGCGACACAGGATGCCTGTCAGCAAGCGATCGATCTCTTTCAGCTGATGGCGCCGCAGCTCGGTGTCTCGATCACGGGCGGCAATGCAACGCTTGGCCAGGGCGGCACGCTCGGTGGTCTTGGGCACTTTGTCGTCGAGCTTCGCGCGAACGGACTGTTGGGCAACGTTCCGCAACTTCAGACGCCGTCGACCAACGGCGCGGTGCAGCGACCGAATTACCCGACCAAGACACAGATTCTCGGACTGCCATCAGCCGACGCCAGCATCGGCATCTTCAAAGGCATACCGCTGCCCCTAACGAATGTTGGTGGGGTCGATCTGTTGTTGAGCGCGTTCTATGTCCCCAATGTTACCGCGGATAACGTCACGGTCTCACCGGATTCACCGCTCAAGATCGGATACGGCGTACGGATCGGAGCGTTGCAGGAGTCGTTGCTCACGCCTGGGGTTTCTCTCACGTACATGAAGCGGGATCTCCCAACGACGACCATCACGGGCGCGAGCGGCGGTGACTCCCTCGTCGTCCGTAATCTTCAGGACAACACCACGTCGTGGCGTCTCGTCGCGAGCAAGAGCCTCATTCTTTTCAGCCTCGCCGCCGGCGTGGGTCAGGACAAGTACGACGCAAAGACCAGCGTGCAGGGCGTCGTTCAGGGCACGTTCGGGACGTTCACCAATCCACGCTCCGCGGTCATCCCGCTCGAGCAGAAGCTCACCCGCACGAACTATTTCGCGGACGTGTCGCTCAACATGCTGCTCGCGAAGATCGTCGGCGAGATCGGCATGGTGAGCGGTGGCACGATCACAACGTACAACAAGTTTGATTCGGCGCCCGACAAGTCGCGGCTGTACGGGTCGGTGGGCGTGCGCATCGGTTTCTGATGAGAGATGCCTAACGAAGGCCCGGCGCAGCAACGCGAGGACGATCGCGCGTACATGCGCCGGGCGCTCGATTTGGCCCGCCGCGGCGGGGGACACACGGCGCCGAATCCCATGGTCGGCGCCGTCGTCGTTCGGGACGGCAAAATCGTCGGCGAGGGACATCACGCGCGCTACGGCGAGGAGCACGCGGAAATCGTCGCACTCCAACAGGCGGGAGAGAGCGCCCGGGGCGCCACGCTCTATGTCACGCTCGAGCCCTGCGGCCACCACGGCAAAACGCCGCCATGCGCGGACGCCATCATCGCTGCCGGCATTGTTCGCGTCGTCGCCGCGACCGAGGATGTCAATCCGCAGGCCGCCGGCGGCACCACGCGACTCCGCGGCGCCGGGATCCCGCTCGACATCGGCACCGAACGACAGGCCGCGCGCGAGCTGAATGCCGCGTTCTTTCACCGATTCGCCAGCGATCGCCCGTTTATCACGGTGAAGCTGGCAATGTCGCTCGACGGCGCGATCGCAAACGCCGAGCGCACGCGCGGAACGCCCGGAGGCTGGCTGACGGGAGACGAGGCGCGCCGCGAAGTCCATCGCATGCGCGCGCGTGTGGACGGCATCGCCGTCGGCGTTGGCACCGTGCTCGTCGACGATCCGATGCTCACCGTGCGCGACGCGCCGGCGCCGCGCGTTGCTCCGCGGCGAATCATCTTCGACTCGGAATACCGCACGCCGCTCGGCGCGGCAGTCGTGCGCGGCGCTCGCATCGTTCCCACCACGATCGTCGCGCGTCACGATAATCCGGCGCGCCGCGAGCTATTCGAGACCGCCGGCGTCGAGGTGCGCATTCACGAAACTCTGCAATCGGCACTGATCGCGTTCGCCAAGGACGGCGTGCATTCGCTGCTCGTCGAAGGTGGCGCGCGCCTCGCCGCGTCCCTCATCGAACAGGGACTCCTGGACCGAATGGTTATCTTTCAAGCTCCAGTCGTGCTCGGCGCGGGCGCACTGAACGCGTTTGCCCACGTCTCGCCAACGACGGCCGAGTCTCTCGCGCGACTCCAAGTCATCGAGCGAGTCGCATTCGGCGACGACCTGAAGACGACATACGCGTTAGGAGCATAGTAGTGTTTACCGGTCTCGTCGACGACGTCGGCACCATCGACCGCATCGCGCCAATCGCCGCGGGTAGGGAGTTTCGCATTCGCTGTCGCTACGACGACCTGATCGAGGGCGAGAGCATTGCCGTGAACGGGGCGTGCCTCACGGTGCGGGGGCGCGGCCCGCATTGGTTTACCGCCGCGGCCGTGATCACGACGCTCGGCCGCACGACGATGGCCGAATGGCAGTCCGGACGCCGTGTAAATCTCGAGCGAGCGATTCGTGCCGGCGACCGCTTTGGCGGCCATATGGTTCAAGGGCACGTGGACGGCGTGGCACGCGTCACGGGCGTTCGAACCGTGAGGGACGCACGTTTGATCGATCTTGCCCTCCCAGCGGGGCTGGCCGACCTTATGGTGCGCCATGGGTCCATTGCCGTCGACGGCGTGAGCCTGACGATCAATGACATTCCAGGCCCCGACATCGTGCAACTCTCGCTGATCGAGTACACGCTACGGCACACGGCGCTCGATACTTTGGGAGAGGGCGACGAGGTTCACGTCGAAGCCGATATGATTGGGAAGTATGTGCAGCGACTGATAGGAGCATACCGGGTGAGTGGCTAGTTGCTAGTGACTAGTGGCTAGAACTCACTTAGCACACTAGCCACTAGCCACTAGCCACTAGCAACTTTTCTTCTTCGATCAATGTCTTCTTTCGCAACTGTTGAACAGGCCATCCGCGACATTCACGCTGGAAAGTTCGTGATCGTCGCCGATGACGAGGACCGCGAGAATGAGGGTGACCTCATTTGCGCCGCGGAGCTCGTGACGGCCGAGATGGTGAACTTCATGATCAAGAGGGCGGGCGGCTTGATCTGCCTCGCCATGGACGGTGCGCGCGTCGATCAGCTCGGCCTCTCGCCCATGGCGGAGACGAACCTGGACGCGTACCGCACCGCATACACTGTGAGCATCGACGCGTCGGCGCGTTTTGGCGTGACGACCGGCATCAGCGCCCAGGATCGCGCGACGACGATTCGCGTCGCCGTCGATCCGGATACGACGGCGTCCGATCTGCGGCACGGCGGTCACGTTTTTCCGCTGCGCGCGCGAGAGGGCGGCGTGTTGCAGCGCGTCGGTCACACCGAAGCGGCGATCGATCTCGCGCGTCTCGCCGGGCTCACGCCGGCGGGCGTTATCTGCGAGATCCTCAGCGAAGATGGCTCGGCGGCGCGTCGGCCGCAGCTCGAGCGCTTCGCGCGCGATCACGACATCACATTCATCACCGTCGCCCAGCTCGTCGCGCATCGGTTGAAGACCGAAAGGCTGGTGCATCGCGTCGCCGAAGCGCGGCTGCCGACGGAGCACGGCCCCTGGCGCATCGTCGGCTACAGGAATGACGTGGACCAGCACGAGCACGTCGCGCTGGTGTTTGGCGACATCGGTGATGGTGAGAACATCCTCGTCCGCATGCACTCCAAATGCCTCACGGGCGATGTGTTCCACTCGCTGCGCTGTGACTGCGGTTGGCAGCTCGACACGGCGATGGCGATGATCGCGGTCGAGGGACGCGGCGTCGTCGTGTACCTGGATCAGGAGGGGCGGGGCATCGGCCTTCTCAACAAACTCAAGGCGTACGAGCTACAGGATCACGGCGCGGACACCGTCGAGGCGAACGAGCAGCTCGGCTTCAAGCCCGACCTCCGAAACTACGGCATCGGCGCGCAGATCCTGCTCGATCTGGGTCTGCACTCGATTCGACCCATTACCAACAACCCCCGCAAGCTGGTCGGCCTCGAAGGCTACGGATTGCGCGTGCACGATCGCGTGCCGATCGTGCAGCCGGAGCACAGCGAGAGCGCGGGGTACATGCGTACGAAGCGGGACAAGCTCGGACACCTCCTCGCTTCGTAGATGGCCGAATTCAGCGGGTCGCCTTCGGGGCAGGGGCGGCGCTTCGCCGTCGTCGCGAGCCGCTTCAATGAGTCCGTGACGCAAAAGCTCGTCGACGGGGCGCTCGACGCGCTCGTCAGACATGGCGCTGCCGTCGACGACGTCGACCTCGTCTGGGTCCCGGGCGCCTGGGAGCTTCCCGCCGCCGTGCGCCGCCTGCTCGCGACCGACCGTTACGATGCCCTCGTCGCCCTCGGTGCCGTCGTGCGCGGCGATACACCGCACTTCGACTTCGTCGCCGGTGAGGCGTCGCGCGGACTTGCCGATGCCTGCTCCGCGTTCGAGACGCCGATTGGCTTCGGGCTGCTCACCTGCGACACGATGGCGCAGGCGGAAGCCCGCGCCGGTGGAGAGCACGGGAACAAGGGCTGGGACGCGGCGCTCGCCGCGCTCGAAATGGCCGACCTTTTCGACCGACTCGATGCCTCGGACGAGAGTTGAGACGCGGGCACGCGCCCGCGTGCTTCAAGCGCTCTACGCCTGGGACCTCCGCGGCGAGCAGGCGTTGGAGCGAGTCGCCTCGCAGATCTGGGACGATCTTTCGGTACCAGAAGAGGAGCGGGTCATCGCCGGCTCGCTCGTGCACACTGTTGCCGAGCACGGTCGTGAGCTGGATTCGGAGCTGGCCGAAGTCACCACCAACTGGCGTCTCGATCGCCTCGGCGTCGTCGAACGCTCGGTCCTGCGCATGGGCGCCGCCGAGCTGCTGGGTGGCAAGACGCCGCCCCGCGTCGTAATTCAAGAGGGCGTGAAGCTCGCCGAACGGTACGGCAGTGTGCAGAGCGCGAAGTTCGTGAACGGAGTGCTCGACGCCTTGGCCCGCCGTATGGGACGCATCTAGTGCGCATACTGCTCGTCAACTGGCAGGATCGCGAGAATCCCCAGGCGGGCGGCGCCGAGATTCACATGCACGAAATCTTCGGCCGGCTCGCTGCCGCGGGTCACGAGATCACCCTGCTGTGCGGCGGGTGGCCGGGCTCTCCACCGCACGCGCGTCTCGATGGTATCGAGGTTCACCGCGTCGGGACCCGTCACACCTTTCCCCTGCTGGCGCGACGCTACTTCGACCGCGTCTTCGGCGACGTCGCACCGTCGCTCGATGTCCTCGTCGAGGACGTGAACAAGATTCCCCTGTATACGCCCCGCTGGCGCGGCATTCGGCGCGTCGTCGCCCTCGTGCCGCATCTATTCGGCGGAACGGTGTTTCAGGAGCTCGCGGCGCCGCTCGCAGCCGCCGTCTGGCTCGCCGAGCGGCCCCTCGGCCGGATGTATCGGAACGTCCCCTTCGAGGCGATCAGCCAGAGTACTGCGGACGACCTGGCAAGTCGCGGAATTCCACGCGAGAACGTGGAAGTGATCTACCCGGGCATCGACACCCAAGGCTACACCCCGCATCCCGCATCCCGCACCCCGCGTCCCGCATTCGCCTATCTCGGCCGCCTGAAGAAGTACAAGGGAGTACACCAAGTGATTCGCGCCTTCGCGGCGATGCAGAACCGCGAAGCCACGCTCGAGATCGCCGGTGCGGGGGACTTCCGCCCCCAGCTCGAGGCCCTCGCGCGCTCGCTTGACCTCGGCGACCGTGTGCGGTTTCTTGGGCGTATCACGGAGCAAGAGAAGCTCGCCTTGTTGCGTCGCGCTTGGTCGTTGGTGTTTGCGTCTCCGAAGGAAGGGTGGGGAATCACGAACCTGGAGGCTGCTGCATGCGCGACGCCGGTCGTCGCATCGAACTCCCCCGGCATTCGCGAATCCGTTCGAGATGGTGAGACCGGCTATCTCGTTCGACATGGAGACGTCCCCGCGATGGCCGCCGCCCTGGATCGGGTTGCTGCCTCTCGCGAGCTCGTCGAACGCATGGGCCGGTCAGCGCGTGCGTTCGCGGAAACCTTCACGTGGGAGCGGGCGGCCGAGGAGACGTCGGCTCACCTGGCGCGGGTGGTTGCGGCTCCATCCGCGCACGCATTTCGAGTCGCTCGCCGTTCATAAAGCAGCACGAAGCGCCGTACCCCGTGTCGAGGAGCACATGGACATCATCTTTCACGCCCATCACGCCGATATCTCGCCGCGCTTGCAGCAGCGCGCGGACGCGTCGATTCGCAAGATCGTTGCGCGCCTCGGAGGTGGCCGCGCGGTCGATGCCGTCGTTCGCGTCGAAGAGGATGGCCCAACGCGGCGCGTGGAGTTGGTGCTCCGGGCGCCGCGCGGGCGGCGCCTGGTGGCGCGGGGAGAGGCTCGGCATTTCGGGCCGGCGCTCACGGCGGCGTTAGGCAAGTTGGGCGCGCAGGTGAAGCGGGCGCGAAACTCCGGATCGGCGCGGAGGCGCGTCGCGAAGGCGCGCACGCGCCGCGCACACGTCACGGCGTGAAGGCAAAGCTCACCGTCGGCCGGCTTATAGACCGGCTGCACGACGTACTCGCCCTCGAGACGCTCGGCGCCGACGGGCTCGAACGGGAGATCGTCAGCCCGAACGTCTCCGGACCTGGGCTCGTGTTGGCCGGCTACGTCGAACGCTTTCCCGCACATCGTCTTCAGGTCTTCGGTGAGACCGAGATCAGCTACCTCGCGTCAAAGTCGGACACGGAGCGACGTGAGATTCTCGGATCGTTTTTCAGCTTTCCAATTCCGGCGGTCTTCATCACCAAAGGGCAGCTTCCGCCGCCGGAGATGACGGAGCTCGCGGCGAGTGCCGGCGTCCCGATCATCGGTTCGCGCCTCAAGACGAACGAGTTCTACTCGCGGATCAAGCCGTGGCTGGAGGAGGAGTTTGCACCGACGACGACGCTGCACGCGTCGCTATCGGACGTCTTCGGTGTCGGCCTCCTCTTCATCGGGCGGAGCGGCATCGGGAA
>DATEHJ010000289.1:0-2215 GCA_035279645.1 Gemmatimonadaceae bacterium | reverse complement strand
GAAAGCTTGCTCAAACACCCTCCTCCGTGGCTCGAGGCGAGCCCGATGACATCAGCCCGCGGACACCCGCCGCGAGCTGGGGATCGACGATCCCAACGACCGCCGTCTGATCCCGGCCGACCGCCGCACCCAATTCGGCAGCCGATGGCACTTCTAGAAACCTAACGCGCCGTGCGTTGAGCAGCGGCACGATCTTCTCCATGCTGTTGCGCGACGCATCGCTCGCCACGACGGCGAGCGACACTTTGTTCTTGCGCGCCGCTTCCCGCACCTGCTGCACGCCGACCACCACACCGCGACCGCGCACGCCGAGGCCGAGCAATCGCAGGAGTCGCTGACGCGCGGTGTCGTCCATGTCGCTCGCCATCGCGCGTCAGGCCGCGGTGCTGCCGCCCTCCTCCGGTCGATCTTCCTCCGATCCGCCATCCTCCGTCGTGAGCTCGTCGATCAGCGCCATGATGCGGTCAGCCTCTTCCGGCGCGATGCCGGGGAGCTTGAGAAAATCCTCTCGCTCGAGGTCGATGATGTCGTTGAGGGTGCGATAGCCCGCTTCTTCGAGCACGGCGACCGTGGCCGGCGGCATGCCGGTGATGTCGGACAGGCGAACGTCGGCCGTTTCCTCGGTCTCCTCGGGGAGCGGCGCGAAGATCTGCGCCTCGCCGCCGCGCTCCATCCACTCGCGGCTCGAGTAGAGATCGATCTTCCAGCCGGTGAGCTCCGAGGCGAGCCGCACGTTCTGCCCGTTGCGGCCGATGGCGAGCGACAGCTGGTCTTCGTCGACGACCGCCTGGATGGTCTTCGACGTGGGATCGCTGAACACGCGCGCCACTTTCGCCGGCGCCAAGGCCAGCTTGGCGAAGCGTTCGGGATCGGGCGACCAGGGCACGATGTCGATGCGCTCGCCGTTCAATTCATTGACGACCGCCTGCACGCGCGAGCCTTTGAGCCCAACGCAGGCGCCGACCGGATCGATCGAGTCGTCGCGCGAGAAGACGGCGATCTTCGTTCGGCTGCCCACTTCGCGGGCCGCCGCCCGAATCTCCACGATGTTCTGTTGGATCTCGGGTACCTCGAGCTTGAACAACGCCTTGACGAAGAGCGGATCGCCCCGGCTCAGAATGAGCCGCGGACCCTTCGGCGTCTCCTCGACGCGCTTGAGCACGGCGCGGAGCGGCTCGCCCTGGTGGAAATGCTCGCGGTGGTTCTGTTCGCGATATGGAATGATCGCTTCGGCTTCGCGGAACTTGTTGAGCATGACGACGAGCTTGCCGCGTTCGATCTGCTGCACCTCGCCGGAGAGCAGCTCGCCGACGCGTGTGGCGAATTCGTCGCGAATGCGCGTGCGTTCACCCTCGCGAACGCGCTGAATGATGCGCTGCTTGGCGGCCTGCACCGCGGCGCGGCCGAAGGTCGCGAAGTCGACCGGTTCCTCGAGCACGTCGCCGGGCTCGAAGCTCTCGTCGTAGGCGCGCGCATCCTCGACAGTGATCTCGCGGCTCGGATCCTCGATCGTCGCGACGACCGTCTTGAGGAGCACGATGCGGATGTCGCCCTTGCCGTCGTCGATGTCGACCTCGGCTTGGACGTTCGGCCCGTATTTCTTGGCGAGGGCGGCCATGATGCCGTCCTGGAGCAAGCCGTACAGTTCCGAGCGATCGAGTTGCTTGGTGTTCGACACCTCGCGAAACGCGGCTAGAATCTCTGCAGAACTGACCATCCAAGATCCCTCGGGTTGTACGTGGCCGCGCTCGACCGCGCATCACATGTGAAATGCCAACCGCGCTTCTTTCACCGCGGCAAGCGGAACGCGGCGCTCGACCCCGTGTGAGTCGTTGGGCTCCAGCACCGCAACCTCGAATCCGGGTTCACCCTCCACCGCAAGAATTCTTGCCTCGAACCGCCCACCATGCTCCGGGCTGAGCACGTTCGCCCAACGCCCAACGAACCGCCGCCACTCCGCCGAGCTGCGCAACGGACGCTCGCCGGGCGACGACACTTGCAACACGTACTGCGGCGGCACGACGGTACTTTCGTCGAGCCGTGCTTCAACCAACCGCGACGCTCTGGCGCAGTCGTCGACAGAGACAGCAACACCGTCGCGCCGATCGATTCGCGCTTCGATCAGCGGACGGTTCCGCGTGCCTCCACGCCTGAGCTCAACAAGGTCGAACCCGGCCACGTCAAGCACCGATGCGACAACGTCTTCCAGCGCGTC
>DATEHJ010000288.1:0-7914 GCA_035279645.1 Gemmatimonadaceae bacterium | reverse complement strand
TGTCCCGGCGCGCCTTGTCGTTGACGCGACGTCGTTCGTGCGACGGCGTGGAGTACTGGCCGGGGTATGTCGGGGACTGCGACGGATACGCGTAGCGGCCTTGCACGCGAGCCGGCACGTTGTGCGTCTTCGGATAAAACGCCTGCGCCTCGGCGCGCCCCGCCATACCTAGCACCGCAACCGCACCAATCGCCGCCATGACTAAGAACTTTCTCATCTCGTCCTCCTCATCCATTTCGTGCGACCAGCCGCCTCGCTTGCAGCGGCTTCATGTCGTGAAACGCCGGCGCGCGAGAAAAGATCCGGCCCCAATCATGAATTGCAGGTGGGTGTTACGAATCGCTGATTCGTGATCTGAGTCGTGGACAGGCTCGTGATCCATTGCGAGGACACGGCTCAGTGCGCTGGCCTTGCTGCGCCGCACCGTTCACGTCGCAACGTCGCGGTACGGTTCCTGACTATGAGACACAATGGTACGAAAGTTCGCATCAACCTCAGCGGGAACCTTCCATGCGAAAGTTTGTTTTCTTGGCCGCGGCGCTCGCAACGCTCGCGGCGTGCAACAACGACTCGACGTCGCCTAACGGCTCGGCCATCGGCACCTACTCTCTGGTGACGGTAAACGGCAGTCCGCTGCCCTTCACCTTCTCCGACGGGTCAGTGCTGATCAGCGATCGCCTCACGCTCAACTCGGGCGGTTCGTACGTGGACTTCGCGACCTTCTCGAACGCGGGAAGCGTCACCGAGCAAGGGATCTGGTCGATCAGCAACAACCTGATCTCGTTCAATGATCAGAGCGACAACTTCACCTATGACGGCTCGTTGAGCGGCTCCGTTCTGACCGAATCGTTCCCTAACACGCGCGGCAGCGGCAGTATTACCGAGGTGTACCAGAAGAACTGATGCGCGTAGTGCGTAGTTGCAGAGCGTGGAGCGTTCAAGTCACAACGCGCCACGCTCAACGCGCTACGCACGACGCTCATCGCTCCACGCTTTACGCTCCGCGCCCAGCGCGCTACATTTCGTGACTCATCGGCCGCGCCGCGGCCGCCATTCACCCTCCTCGCGCTTCGGCAACCAGCGCGGGGCGGCAACGACCAAAGGGAGGATTGCCCACGCATGTCGCGCCAGTATGAGGCGGTGTACGTCTTTGATTCGCAACTCGAAGACGCCACCATAAACGATCGGCTTGGCCGGTTCCACGCCCTCCTCGGCAAGGCCGAGGACCTTCAGGTGAATCACTGGGGCCGCCGCCAGCTCGCATTTCCCATCAAGCGCCGCGAGAGCGGCTATTACGTCGTCGCCCGCTTCGGCGTCGAGTCCGAACTACTCCCCGAGTACGAGCGCGCCATCAAGCTCGACGACGGCATCCTGCGCCACCTGCTCACCTTATATGAGCACGAGCTCGGCGCGCCGCCGATGACCGAAGAAGAACTCGCCGAAGCGGCCCGTCGCCGCGATGCCGACGAAGACGAGGACGAGGAGTAAACCATGCGACGACCAACCAAGACCTGCCCGTTCTGCGAGACGCGTGTGCGTTTCATCGACTACAAGGATGACCGCGCGCTCGGCCGCTTCATTACCGATCACGGCAAGATCCTGCCGAGCCGCCTGAGCGGCGTCTGCGCGCGACACCAGCGCCAGCTGTCGACGGCGATCAAGCGCGCTCGCTATCTCGCGCTCATTCCGTACATCCGCGGAATGCAGAGCTGACGCATTCGATGACGACGCCCGAAGCCGCTCCGAAATCGACTCAGTTTGGCGCGGGAGAGCGAGGATGGCGCAAGCTGCTCCTCGCTTTCGTGGCGTTCGTTGTCGTGCCTGAGCTTCCGCATCTGCGCGCCATCCTCCCGGTCGAGCAGACGATCTATCTGCTCGTGCCGGCGCTAGCTGCGTGCTTTCTCGTCGGCTGGTGGGCCGGCGGCCGCGCGCTCCTCGCGGTCGGCTGGGTCGGGCTCGCAGCCTGGATGATGTGGGAGCGACCCGGGACGCCAGATGCGTTTCATAACCTGGAACGCGGTTGGAGTCTCCTGCTCGCGGGAGCTTTTGGGCTGACCTGCCTCTTCGGTGAGCGGAGGCCGCTCTTCGCGCGAGCGTTGGCTGCTCTCTCCATCGCCATCTTCCTTGCGCTCCTCATGAGCGCGATCGGACCGGTGCCGGTGACTTCGGCAAAGGAGACGATCGCGAGCGAGTTCGTTCATCGCAATGACGAGACGATGAGCAGCATCAACGGCTTCATCAGTGAGCATCCCAAGGAGTGGAACGAGCTCGCCTCCCGCGTTCCGCAGCTCTCGACGATGCCGGCGGAGACGGAGAAGCAGTTGAAAACGCTCTCACGCGTCGGCCTAACGGTATTCCCTTCGCTACTCGCGCTCGAGTCACTGCTCGCGCTCGCGCTCGCATGGGCGATCTATCACCGTCTGAGTCGCGCGCGTCTCGGTGCGCCGCTGCGTCCGCTGCGCGAGTTCCGGTTCAACGATCAGTTGGTCTGGGGCCTTATGGTCGGCCTCACGATTGTACTGCTGCCCACGCTTCAGGGCTTCAGTGCCGTTGGGCGCAATCTCCTGGTGTTCTTTTACGCGCTGTACGCCATTCGGGGACTGGGTGTCTTGGCGTGGTTCCTCGCGCCCGGCGCTCTCGCGGCGACGTTGACGGTCGGCTTCGCGATGCTCTGGCTCCCGATCGTACAGTGGGCAGCAGCTGCTGGATTTCTGATTCTTCTGTTCGCCTCGTTCGTGCTCGGCCTCGGCGATACGTGGGCCGATTGGCGCCGACGCACGCGGCCAATTTCGTAAAAGGAGCTTCTCACATGGAAGTCATTCTTCGCCACGCCGTCGAGAACCTCGGCAAGCCGGGCGACGTCGTGAAAGTAAAAAATGGATACGCTCGCAACTATCTCCTTCCGCATAACCTCGCGTACGAGGCAACGCCCGGAAATCTCAAGCGCATCCAGCAGGAGCGCGATCGACTCGAGGCGGCGGAGAACACGCGTCGTGACTCGGCGCAGGAGATCGCGACACGGCTCGAGCAAGTCTCGCTCACCTTCTCGGCGCGCGTCGGAGAAGAGGGCAAGCTTTTCGGCTCGGTGACGGCAACCGACATCGCGCAGCAGCTCGAGCAGCAAGGGTTCCGCGTCGAGAAGCGCCAGATCGATCTGCACGAGCCCATCAAGTCGCTCGGTGTCTACCGCGTACCGGTGCGCCTGCACGCGGACGTAAAGCCGGAAATACGCGTTTGGGTCATCAAGCAGTAGAGTTGCTGCGTAACGCGCGACGACACGAAATCGGCCCCGGGCGAGTGCCCGGGGCCGATTCGTTTTTGCTTGAGTTCCCAACCACGTGAGCGCAAGGCCGGACGATTTGCCCCGACTCGAAATTGGACGACAACAGTGGCCTGATATCTGATAGCTGTCTTAACCGTGTTGCAGTTCGGTTCCGCGCATTATGCTAAGGGACCGGCTCGCGACGCCGGTTCCAAGACAATCGAAATCACCGGAGCACCCAGGACGCTGATGAACACGACTACTTCGCTTCCCTCGTCTGTGCTTGCCCAGCGTGCGGCGCAGATCTGTCTCGAATACAAAGGGAACGACGTCGTGATTCTCGACCTCCGAGGTGTCTCCGATATGACGGATTTTTTTGTGATCGCCAGCGGCACGTCCGATACCCATGTGCGTGCGCTTGGCGAGCATGTTGTAGAAGAGTTGAAACGGGATGGGGCGGCGGCACATCACGTGGAAGGTTTGACCCAGGGCCGCTGGGTACTGCTCGACTACGTGGATTTCGTTGTTCACCTTTTTCATCCCACGCTGAGGAGTTTCTATCAGCTCGAGCGCCTCTGGAATGATGCGGCGCTGATTTCGGTAGAGTCTCAAGGAGCCGGTGCGTGACGTCGCGGAAAAGTGTGGTGCTCGCTGCCGTAGTTGTCGCGGCGATGCCACTACGCACGCCTCTCGGGGCGCAGAGTTACTTCGGTCAAAACCAGGTACAGTACGATCAGTTTCGGTGGAAGGTCAAAGAAACTGAGCACTTCCTGATTTACTACTATCCGGAAGAGGCCCAGGCGACGACCGACGCGGCCCGAATGGCCGAGCGTGCCTACGCGCGTTTGTCGCGCGTCCTCGACCACCAATTCCGCGAGAAGAAGCCGATCATGCTGTTCGAGTCGCGCAACGACTTCGGACAGAACAACGTGACCGGCGATCTCGGCGAGGGTACCGGTGGCGTCACGGAGGCGCTGCGGCATCGCATGCTGCTGAACTTCACCGGCGATTATAAAAGTTTTGAACATGTGCTGACGCACGAGATGGTGCACGCCTTTCAATACGATATTTTCGCGCATGGAAAGGCTGGTGCCGGGTTGCAGACGCTGGCGCAGGTGAATCCGCCGCTCTGGTTCGCGGAGGGCATGGCCGAGTACCTGTCGATTGGTCCGAGCAGCCCGCTCACCGACGCGTGGATGCGCGATGCCGCGATGAACGGTAAGATCCCGACGATCGACCAACTCACCGACTATCCAGAGCGTTTCTTCCCCTATCGTTACGGGCACTCGCTATGGACGTTCGTCGGCCGGAAATGGGGCGACGAAGCCATCGGCCAGATCATGAACGCCGCGCCGAGCGTCGGCATCGAGCGCGCGTTCAAGCGCGAGCTGGGCATTTCGCTCGAGGATCTCGGGGACGAGTGGAAGGAGGACGTCCAGCAGCGGTACCTCCCGGCTGTCGCCAACCTCGATCGCCCGCGCAAGTTCGCGTCGCCGTTGCTTACGCAGCGCCGCAGCGGTGGTGAGATCTTCCTCGCGCCGTCGCTCTCACCGGACGGGAAGAACATCGCGTTCCTCTCGAACGGAAGCTTCATGCGCGGCGAGGTGTTCATCGACCTGTGGCTCGGCGACGCCGAGACCGGCAAGCGCATAACGCGGCTCGTCAAGAGCACGTTCGATCCGAATTTCGAAGAGCTGCGTCTGCTCTACTCGCAGAGCGCGTTCTCACCCGACGGCCGTCTGCTCGCGTTCACCGCGCAGCGTGAAGGCCGAGATGTTTTGTATCTCCTCGACGTACGGTCACGGAAGGAGATCAAACGATTCGATCTGCCGCTCGAGGGCGTCACCGGTCCGAGCTTTTCGCCTGATGGCAAGCGTATCGTGTTCAGCGGGAGCAACGGCGGACTCACCGATCTGTATATCGTCGACGTCGCGACGAGCCACCTCGATCGCCTAACGAAGGATCGCTACGGCGATCTGCAGCCGCAGTGGTCACCCGACGGCAAGATGATCGCGTTCGCGAGCGATCGCGGCGATACGAGCAGCTTCACGTACCTCCGCTTCCCGAAGTGGCGCATCACGGTGCTCGACCTCGACAAGGGCGTGATGACGGTGCTCCCAGGTCAGACCGGGCTGAACATCAACCCCCAGTGGTCGCCTGACGGACACTCGCTCGCGTACGTCTCCGACCGTACCGGCATCGCGAACGTCTTTTTGTATGAGTTCGACTCCGGCGAGCACTATCAACTCACCAATGTCGTTGGGTCAGTCTCGGCGATCACCGAGTACAGCCCGGCGATCTCGTGGGCACGCAAAGCCGACCGGCTCGCGTTCACGTACTATGAGAACAACGACTACACGATCTGGTCGATGGCCAATCCGCGCGGGCTCAAGAAGCTGCCCTATCGGGAGAAGCCAGCCGACAAGCCGGTCGCGGTCGTTGCCGACAATGCCGCCGCGAACGACGCCGGGGCGCCGCTCCAGACGTTAGGCGACCTGACGACGGGACGTGCGTCGGTCTACCGCAATTCGCAAGGCGAGCTGCGAAGCTCGGCGGACCTCCCCGCGGTCTCCGATCGCGCGGTCAAGCCGCCGGTAAGCATCAGCGCGTTGCTGGACTCGAGTGACTTCGCTCTGCCCGACACGACGAAGTTCCGCGACGAGTCGTATCGGGTCCGCTTCCAGCCGGATTACATCGCGCGTCCGAGCATCGGCTACGTTCCCGACAACTACGGCCGCAACGTGTTCGGCGGGACGACGGTGATTCTCAGCGATATGTTGGGGAACAACCGCCTCGCTCTGTCGGGCGAAGTCAATGGGCGCATCAGTGAAGCGCGGATGTTCGTCGGCTACACGAATCTCGCGCGGCGTTGGCAGTACTCCATGGGCATCTCGCAGATGCCCTACTACTTCCTTTCCGGCGATACGCTCTACAAGCCGGATCCGGTGACGCTCAAAGCGCCGGAGAAGCAGGAGATCACGACCTTCATCGCTCGTCAGGCGTTTGCCGTCACCGCGTATCCGCTCAATCGGTTCACGCGTATCGAGTTAGGCGGTGGATTCAACAACGTCGATCGGAAGCGATGGTTCATCAGTCGCGACATTCTCGATAATGGACGCGCCGCGGAGCCATTCCATTTCGACAGCACGGGTCACGATCCGACGCTGAACTATCTCGATGGACAGCTCGCGTACGTCTCCGACAACACCCTCTTCGGGTATACCGGTCCGATTTACGGGCGGCGCTATCGACTGCAAGTGAGTCCGGTGATCGGCTCGTTCCGGTGGGTGGAGTATCTCGCCGATTATCGGCGCTACGATCCAATCCTCTTCAACTACCTCACCATCGCGACGCGCTTCTACACGAGCATGTCGTTCGGTCGAAACGAGACCGCGTTCCCGAAGTACATCGCTCGCCCCGATTTCGTGCGCGGCTACGATCGGAACAATTCGTTCTATCTTACATGCCCGATTATCGGCGCGAATCCATCGAACTGTAGCGCCGTGCAGCTGCTCGGGAGTCGCGTCGCCGTAGCGAACGCCGAGCTGCGCTTCCCACTCGTACGTCGCTTCGAGCTCGGCGTGTTGCCGATCGCGCTGCCTCCGGTGGACGGACTGTTCTTCTACGATGTGGGCGCGGCCTGGTCGAAGGATCAATCACTCTACTTGAGCCGGCCGGAGAACTACGACGTCGCGAGACAGCGTTATCCGCTGCGCAGCTACGGCGCGGGTTTGCGGCTGAATTTCTTCAACTACGCGATCGTACGTTGGGACTACGCGATCCCGCTCGATCAGCCGGGCTCCCGCAAGGGCTTCTGGACGTGGAGTCTGTGGCCATCGTTCTGACAACGTCGCAACTGACTCGACTTCGCAACTGATCCGAAAGCGCAACTGATCCGACGGCGCAACTGATGTGACCGCGCTCACCCGTCGAGTCAGTGGCGCTGTTATTTTCAGTTGCGCTCTCGTATCAGTTGCGCAGTTGGCTGCATCTCCCTAAGTTCTTGCCGTGCGCCCGCTTATCGCGTTTGCGCTCGTGCTCGCTGCTTGTGGTCCGAGTGACCGCGCTCCCGCCGCGCACGAGGCTCCTTCCGCTAGCAGGACCCAAGGCCCCGATCTCCTCGTCATGCGCATGCCGCGCGCTGGGGGACAGTTGCGCGTTTTTGCATATCCGCGACTCGACTCGGTGGTCTGGGCGTCGACGGATCCCGCGCCGCCGATCGCGCGCGTGCTCGCGTTCGACGAAGAGGCCGGCCTGCTGTCGTTCGTCGACGCGAAAGGAATTCCGGCACGCGTCGACTTTCGGCTCGACAACGTCTCGATCGCGACACGCACGCGCCTAACGGGTGTCTCGTCTGTCGATGGCGCGACGATCTACGGCCTAACGAAAGACGGCACGCTGCTCCGGGCGACACCAAGCGGGGACTGGACGTTCAAGCCGCCGCGGCCGGCGCGTGCCGCCGTGCCGCTCACCGATGGTTCATTGTTGCTCATCGGAAGTCGCGAGAAGTCGGCTATCGTGTGGCGACTCCGTCCCCCCGACACCAAGATTCTCGATTCGGCGGAGGTTCCCGGCGCCGCGCGCGCCGCATGGGCGCTCGCTGGCGATCGCCTCTATTTCACTGTCGAGCACACCCTCGTCGGTGTTCGCAC
>DATEHJ010000287.1:0-10003 GCA_035279645.1 Gemmatimonadaceae bacterium | reverse complement strand
GTCCGGCGTCCGCCACTCTATGGCATCTGGGAGGTAGATTCCTTCGTGCGCGGCCACGATGCGATTCCCGCGCTCGTCGGCGATTCGGTTCGCTGGCGGCGGATGGTGGTCAACTATCCGGGGTTTCTGTCGGTGCGCTTGTTGAACGACTCCACGCGCGGGTACCGCGTGCAGGCCGATAGCGTTAGGCACACACTGATGCTGTCGATGAAGGCGGATTCGTCGAAGCGGTTCCCGTTCACCTACACGCGCAGTGGCTTGTTCAATGGACAACTGCAGCTCGACGGAACGCTCGGCGGCGACTCATTGCACCTTCGCCTGCATCGCGTCGACGAATCCAGGTTCCTCCTTCTGAGTCGTGGCTATCACTGGATCAACGAGCTCCCCTTCAATCGCTGACGCTACCGCGAGCGCCAGCGGCGAGCCGGTCCTGCTCTACGACGGAACCTGCGGTTTCTGCGCGCGGTCGGTTCAATTCGTGTTGAGCCACGAGGGAAAGCGACGCACCCTTCGTTTCGCACGGCTGGAGGGTCCATTCGGAACCGCATTGCGCGCGCGACATCCCGAGCTCGCGACTGTCGACTCGCTGATCTGGTACGAGCCGGCGACCGCGGGCACGTCCGAGCGACTCTACTGGCAATCGCGCGGCGTCCTCCGCATCGCCCGCTATCTCGGCGGTGTCTGGGGTGCACTTGGCTCGTTAGGCGCCATGGTTCCGGGCGTGATCACGGATGCCGCCTACGCCTGGATCGCCCGGCACCGCACGGAGCTCGCCGCCGAAGCATGCCTCGTCCCGACGCTCGAACAGCGGGCCCGGTTCATCGGCTAGCGTGAGGGGGTAGGGGCTAGGGGCTAGGCCATAGCCCGTACAACCCTAGACCCTATCCCCTCACTCGGGCAACCCTTCTGGCGCTTCCGCTGTCCAGTACTATGATCATTCTGATCATATTGGACCCGGAGCCCCCGTGCCGCGACGCGATCCCGACCCCACCGACCTGCTGCCCCTCAAGCCGCTCGAGCTGCTCATTCTCGCGATGTTGAGCGCAGGTGAGCGGCACGGCTACGGCATTCGGCAGGACATCATGGCCCATACGCGTGGTTCCATCGCGCTCGAGGCCGGGAATCTCTACCGCCACATCCGGCAGCTCGAGTCCGACCACCTCGTCGAGGAGACCGAACCACGATCGTTCGCCGGCGAGGACGACGAGCGACGCATCTACTACCGGCTCCTTCCCCTTGGCCGACGCGTGCTGGCCGCCGAGGTTCGCCGTCTGCGAGCGATCATCGCGATCGCCGAGGCGAATCACGTCGTCGCTCCGGTCCACGCATGACACCGCGCGAAGAGCGTCTGTATCACTTATTGCTGCGGTTTTACCCCGCGGACTTTCGCGCCCGTTACGGACGCGCAATGATCGACTTTCATCGGGACCGCCTCGCCGCCGCACGACGCGCGCGCGAGTCCGTCGCCCTGCTCTGGCTCAGCGCGTTCGCCGACGCGGTTCGTTCCGCCATTGGCGAACACACCAGCGCCCTCACGAGGACCGACGCCATGATGTGGATCGCCTTCCAGGATGTCGCTTACGCTGCACGCGGACTGCTTCGACGACCCGGCTTCACCGCGATCGTCGTCGCGACGATGGCGTTAGGCATCGGCGCCAATGCAGCGATCTTCACCGTTGTCGACGCGATCCTCCTGCAACCGCTGCCCTACCCGCACGCCGAGCAACTCGTCTTCTTTGGCCACGAGCCGCCACAATGGCTCACGTCGGAGCCTGATTTCATCGACTATCATCGCGAGCTCCGCGTCTTCGACGGCCTCGCGGCATACACCCGCCGCGAGGCGACCCTCACCAATCCGGACAATCCCGAGCGCGTGCGCGTCGTTCGCGCGACCGAGGACTTCTTTCCGCTGCTCGGCGTCGCGCCACTCGTCGGCCGGGCGTTCGTGTTCGACGAGTACGCGACGCAGCCGGCGAAAGTCGTGGTTCTGAGCTACGCGCTCTGGCAGCGCCGCTTCGGCGGCGATCGATCGGCCATCGGACAAATGATTCCGATCGACGGCGTTCAACGCACCATCGTCGGCGTCATGCCGCCCCGCTTCGCGTACCCGGAGGCGCGCACCGACCTGTGGATGCCGCTCGCACGCTTCAATCTGGACAGCCTCCAGGATCGCGGCACCCACTACCTGTTCATGGTTGGCCGGCTCAAGCCTAACGTCTCCGTGACTACAGCCTTCGTGCAGGCCAATGGAATGGCCAAGCGCTTCATGCGCGAGTTTCCGAATCTCTATAACCCGAGTCAACCGCTCACGCCCAAACTGAAGCTCATCAGCGACGATCTGGTCGGTGGGACGCGGCCGTATCTCTTCGCCCTTCTCGGTGCCGTCGGGTTCGTGCTACTCATCGCGTGCGCGAACGTCGCGAACCTTCTCTTGGTGCGGAGCGAGAGCCGCCACAAGGAGCTGGCTGTCCGCAGCGCGCTCGGCGCCTCCCGCGTCAGGCTGCTCGTCCAGCTCCTTACCGAGAGCTTGCTGCTGGCCTCGTTAGGTGGCGTAGCTGCGTTCTTTCTCGCCTGGAGTGGCGACCGCGCGCTCGTCGCCGTAGCGCCGGGCTCGATTCCGCGGCTCGACGAGATTCATCTCGATTGGCGGGTCGTCGCTTTCACCGCCGCGTTGACCGTAGCCACGGGACTGTTCGTCGGACTGGTGCCTGGTCTCCGCGCCTCTCGCGACCGCTCCGCCGACGCTCTGAAAGAGGCCGGCCGCTCGACCGGGACGCAGAGTGCGGCGCGCGGAGCACGCAGCGCGCTCGTCGTCGCCGAGTTGATGCTCGCTGTCCTGACGCTCTCCGGCACAGGGATGCTCGTGCGGAGCCTTTGGAATCTCGAGCGCGCCGAGCTCGGCTTCGATCCGCGGCAGGTCCTCGTCGGCGACATCGCCCTCTCGGAGCGGAACTACGACGACTCGCGCTCAGCGGTGTTCTATGAACAAGTACTCACGCGACTGCGTAACGTCCCCGGAGTCACCGCGGCGGGAGCGGCAGGCTGGCTTCCCGTTGTCGGGGTGGGCGGCCTTTGGGGTGCGTATCCGGAAGGGCGCAGCTTCGCCCCCGGCCAGATGCCCGACGCGGTTCCACAGGAAATCACCCCCGGCTACATCCGAGCGATGGGGTTGACGCTCCTCGCCGGCCGCGACTTCTCGTCGAGTGACCGCGCCGAGAGCACTCCCGTCGTCATCGTCAGCAAGCAGCTCGCGAAGTTCTTCTGGCCTAACGAGGATCCGCTCGGGAAGCGGATGAAGCTCGGCACTCCCGAGAAGCCGTGGATGACGGTCGTCGGCGTGGTGAGCGACGTCCGTGCGCGAGGCTTCGACGACACACCCGAGCCGACGATGTACTTCGCGTACGCGCAGAGCGCGAACTCCGGGTACTATCAGCCGCGCGCGATGTCGCTCGTCGTTCGCACCGCGACAGATCCCGCCGCGCTCGCGACGCCAATGCGGGACGCCGTGCACGCGCTCGACCGAACGGCTCCGGTATCCGAGATCCGTACCATGGAGCAGATCGTGGGCATCTCCATCGCCAATCGCCGCTTCAGTACCGCGCTACTCGCCGGTTTCGCAGTGCTGGCGCTCGTGCTCGCCGGCATCGGCACGTATGGCGTCATCTCCTATGGCGTGAGCCAGCGCCGTTTCGAGATCGGCGTTCGCATGGCGCTTGGCGCCGGGGACCGCTCGGTGCTCGCGCTCGTGATGTCAGAAGGACTTCGCATGAGCGTCGTTGGACTGGGGCTTGGACTTTTGGCGTCCGTCGCCCTCGGCCGCGCCCTCCGCGCGCTGCTCGTCGGCATTTCGCCGATCGACGTGCCAACGCTCTTCGTCGCCTCGTGCGCGTTGTTGGCCGTGGCGCTGCTGGCGTGCCTCATTCCCGCGCGCCGCGCGACGGCGGTCAGCCCGATAACGGTGATCCGAGGACCGTAGTCCCTCGCTCCGCTCGGGATGACCAACGGACCACTAGAAGGTCACACAAAACGCTGCGACAATTCTTGGATGGATATCGCTCGACTGCTCGCGTTCCTTCGCGCGCATCGTCTCGCCGTGCAGGCAACCGCATCGGCCGACGGCGCTCCGCAAGCGGCCGTCGTGGGCTATGCGGTCACGGACGACCTCGAGCTCGTGTTCGACACGCTCGCGTCGACGCGCAAGGCGGAAAACCTCCGTATCAATCCACGGATGGCCTTCGTCATCGGTGGCTTGAAGAGGGCCGACGAGCGCACGGTGCAATACGAAGGCATCGCCGACGAGCCTTCCGGCGTGGAGCTCGAGCGACTCAAGCAGATCTACTACGAGGTCTTTCCCGACGGACCGACGCGACTCGGTTGGCCCGGACTCATCTACGTGCGCGTTCGTCCCACCTGGATTCGGTACAGCGACTACAATGCCGAACCGCCAGAAATAGTAGAGCTGACTGGGAATGAGCTCGATCGGAAAGCCTAGAACGGCGAGCCGACAGAACGAGCCGTGACCGGAAGGGCCGCTTCTCTCGGCTCGTAGTTTTCGGCTCGCTTCTCTGAGGCAGCGTATGCAATTGGGTTTGTACACTTTCGCGGAAACGACAGCCGATCCGCGAACCGGACAGACGATCACTCGGGCTCAGCGACTGCGCGATCTGATGGAGGAGGTCGATCTCGCCGATCAGCTTGGCCTCGATGTGTACGGCGTCGGTGAGCATCATCGGCTAGAGTTCGCGGTGTCGTCGCCCGCGGTCGTGCTCGCCGCCGCCGCCGAGCGGACGAAGCAGATTCGCCTGACGAGTGCCGTCACCGTCCTGAGCTCCGACGATCCCGTTCGCGTGTTTCAAGACTTTGCAACACTCGACCTTCTCTCCAATGGCCGCGCCGAGATCATGGCGGGGCGCGGCTCGTTCATCGAGTCGTTCCCACTCTTTGGCTACGACCTCGGCGACTACGACGAGCTCTTCGCGGAGAAGCTCGAGCTGCTTCTCGCATTGCGCGCGAGCGAACGCGTCACCTGGAGGGGCAAACATCGCCCGCCGATCGACAACCTTGGCGTCTATCCGCGGTCGCTGCAACGCGAGATCCCGATCTGGATCGCCGTTGGCGGGACGCCGCAGTCGGTCGTACGCGCGGCGACGCTCGGATTGCCGATGGCACTGGCGATCATCGGTGGCGCACCGGAGCGGTTCGTCCCGCTCATCCAGCTCTATCGAGAAAGCGCGCGTCGCGCGAAGCAGGATTCATCGCATTTGGCAGTGAGCATTAACTCACATGTCTGGATCGCCGACGACTCGCGCCAGGCCGCGAACGAGTTCTATCCGTCGTATGCCGAGGTGATGTCGAGGATCGGCCGCGAGCGCGGCTGGCCGCCGACGACGCGTGCCCAGTTCGAGGCGTTGCGCTCGCCGCGCGGTTCGTTGCTCGTCGGCAGCCCACAGGAGGTGATCGACAAGATGCTCTTCGAGCACGATCTGTTCGGCAACGATCGTTTTCTCGCTCAAATGACTGTTGGTTCGATGCCACACGACCGCGTGCTGCACTCGATCGAGCTGTTCGGCACCGTCGTCGCCCCGGCCGTTCGGCGTGCGACGAGCACGGCCGGCGCGCCAAAGCCAGAGGCGGCCGTGGTAACGGAGAGCTGATGCTGCTGCTGCAAGTCATCACCGTCAGCACGCGCCCTGGTCGCGCCGGTCTTCCCGTTGCCGATTGGTTTACCGCGCAGGCCCAGCGTCACGGCAAGTTCACGATTGAAGCGATCGACCTCGCCAGAGTCGCGCTGCCGATGTTCGACGAGCCACGCCATCCACGTTTTCGCGCGTACGAGCACGAGCACACGAAGGCCTGGAGCGGTACGATCGACCGCGCTGATGCCTTCGTCTTCGTGACGCCCGAGTACAACTTCGGCACGCCGCCGAGTTTGGTGAACGCCTTGGACTACCTCCATCACGAATGGCAGTACAAGCCCGTCGGGTTCGTGAGCTATGGCGGCGTGTCCGGCGGCACCCGCAGCGTGCAGATGACGAAGCAGATCGTGACGGCGCTCAAGATGATGCCGATGTTCGAATCGGTGACGCTCCCGTTCTTCGCGCAGCAGATCGACAAGGAACGCGGAGTTTTCGAGCCGCCCAAAGTTCAGGAGGACGCCGCCATCGCGCTGCTCGACGAGCTCCTCAAGTGGGCGATCGCCCTGAAGACGATGCGCTGACCTGTCTTCGGCTTAACGGCTGACTTGCCAGACCGCCGGCGCTCCCGCGATACCGGTCCGGCTGATCGGCGTGACGGCAACCCACTGCGCGCCCGCCGACTCATTCGAAAGCACCGCCAATGGTTGTCCGGTCGCGGGCACGAGCCGCTCCGTCCACCGCTGGTCCATGCCTAACGACTGCACCAGCCACCAGCGCACCGGGACGCTGTCGCTGGGCGCCGCGACGAACAGTGCGCGCAATTCGCCGGCCGCGGCCGGGCCGTCTCCGTTCGCGTCTTGTTGCCCGGTGTTGTCCGCGGCAGCGCCGAGAAGTGGTTTGGCAGGTCGCGCCGCGCCGAGCCAGGGACTCGCCGGCGGCAGCGCCGGCTGCGCGTATACCTCGGTGTGAAGCAAGTCGCCGAAGGTCATTGCGTCGGTGCCGAGGTGCGCCGAAAGGGTGCGCATCCGAAAGTGAATATGACCTAACGACTCAGCCGTCCCGCGACGGGCCGCACGCAAGGTGTCGACCTCCTCGGCAATCTCATCGGCCGGCCACGGATCGTACCGCGAGTCGACACGCATCGTGAACAGACCTGGCCACAGATGCCGTCCGAGGACATTCTCGCCGCGCCACCACGCGTCGAGCCGCGTGAAGCGCTGCTGATAGTTGTCGAGCGGCCAGTAGAGCTGCGGGGCGAGATAATCGACCCAGCCCTCGCGCAGCCAGCGGCGCGCGTCGGCGAAGATCTCCGTGTAAGCATCCAATCCCGTGACACCCTCCGGATAGCCCGGCCGCCAGATGCCGAATGGGCTGATTCCGACGAGGACCCACCGCTTGCGTGCCTTCACCTCGGCGTAGAGCGTCCGCACGAAATCGTCGATGTTCGCCCTGCGCCACGCACCACGATCGGTCCATCCGCGCGCCACGCCATAGCGCTTCCACGACGCATCATCGGGAAAGGAAAGTGTTACGCGTTTGCTGATACGCCGCCGATGCTTGCCACGCCTGACCGTGTGCGTGACCGTCGCCTGTTCGAGATACGGATAGAAGTAGTCGTCGAGATGCACGCCGTCGACGTCGTAGCGGTCGACCACTTCGAGGACTGCGTCGAGCACCGCGCGCCGCGCCGCTGGAATGCCCGGGTCGATCCAGGTCGATTTGCCATAGCGGCGCACCCATTGTGGATGCGTGCTGGTGACGTGTCCCGCCGCCGGCTTCCCGAGATCGTCGGGGGGCATCGCGCGGAAGGGGTTGAACCACACGTGGAGCTGCAGTCCTCGCGCGTGCGCCTCGGCGACGGCAAGTGCGAGCGGATCGTACCCCGCGTATTCGCCTGACGATGCCGGGGCTCTGCCGATGAGATAGCGCGACCAGGGCGCCCGCTGTGTCGGGTAGAGCGCGTCGGCACCGATGCGCACGTGCAACAGAACCGCGTTCAGTCCAACAGCCTTCGCGCGGTCGAGCACGTCGCTCAACTCGGCTTTCTGCTCCTCGATGCTCAGACCCGGCCGCGACGGCCAGTCACCGCCTTCGACGGGAGTGATCCACGCCGCGCGAAACTCGCGCGCGATCGGCGGTGGCGTCGGTTGCGCGCTCGCGCCCGTCGCGACCACCAGAAGCAATAGGACAAGCCCCACGCCGCACCGACGTCGGCCGGCGAAATTCTCTGACATCGACAACACTGCCGCTGGACAAGTGTCTTTCCATCAAGGGAGGAAGGGCGCACCTCGCGCCTCTTCCGCAGTGTATTCACCATCACACCCAATGCAAACCCCGGCCCAAAGGGTCGCGGGACTCAACGTTCGAGCTCCGCCAACACGCGATCGAGCGTCTCGACGAGCCGACTCGCATCGTCCTCGGCAAAGGGCATCGGCGGGCGAATCTTGACCACATTGTGGTACGGTCCATCGGTGCCGAGCAGAATTCCCTCTTCACGCATCCGATTCGCCACATACGACGCCTCGCGACCCGCCGGCTCGAGCGTCCCACGATCGCGCACGAGCTCGACACCGAGAAAGAGTCCCGACCCGCGCACATCGCCGACGAGCTCGTAGCGGTCCACGAGAGGCCGGAGGCCATTGAGTAAACACTCACCAACACGTTGCGCGTGCGCGGGGAGACCCTTGTCACGCAGCACGTCGAGCACGGCAAGCCCGATCGCGCACGACACCTGATTGCCGCCGAAGGTCGAGAAGTACTCCATCCCGTTGTCGAAAGACTCGGCAATCTCGCGTCGCGCGACGACGGCGCCGAGCGGGTGCCCATTGCCTAACGGCTTCCCCATGACGACGATGTCCGGCACCACACCCTGCGCCTCGAATGCCCAGAAGTGCGTTCCCATGCGCCCGAGCCCCGTCTGCACCTCGTCAGCAATGCACACGCCGCCCGCCTCGCGCACAAGCGCGTACACCGCTCGGAGGTAGCCCGGCGGGAAGATGATCTGGCCGCCGACGCTTGGACACGTCTCGGCGATGAAACCGGCGATGCCGCGCCCGTGGGCGGTGGCAAGCAGTGGGCGAACGGCTTCGGCGTATTTCTCTCCGGCGTTCGGATCGTTGCGCTTGAACGGGCCGCGATAGTCGTCCGCGAGCGGCACCACGTGCACCCAGTCTGGCGCGCCGCTGCCCCCAGGACCGTTGTGCTTGTACGGGCTGATATCGATGAGCGAGCTGGTATTGCCGTGATAGGCGGCCTCGAGAACGACCATGTCGCGCGCGCCGGTGTGGGCGCGCGCCAGTCGCAAGGCCAGCTCGTTCGCCTCGCTCGCCGAATTCACCAGATAGACGACACCGTCCTGAAGCGCTCCGGGCAGCGTTTCCCTCAGCCGCTCGGCGTATCGATTGACAAGATCGCTCGGATAGCGTGTGTTCGTGTTGAGGATCGCCATCTGCGCTCGAGCCGCGCGCAGGACCCTCGGATGAGAGTGCCCAACGTGCGGGACGTTGTTGTAGGCGTCCAGATACCGGCGCCCGACCTCGTCATACAGGTACTGCATCCACCCGCGCTCGACCTTCACCGGTTCGCGATACGCAAGACTCAGGTTCCCGCCCAGCACCTGACGCCGCGTCGCGATCGTCGTTAGGCGATCGGGCTCCGGCGCGGGAAAGCGCCCCTGAGGCACGCCCACGATCAGGTTCGGATCGGGCGAGAGGCTCCGCCACACCGCGCGCTGGCTCGCCGGCGCGACGCCCGGGAAGTCCGTGTCCAGCCCAAGCGGGTCGGTGATGATCTGGAGATGGAGATGCGGCGTCCAGCCGACGTTTTCGTTAGGCGCTCCGAGCCAAGCAAATCGCTCGCCGCGTCGGATGCGACGACCGATGGCGAGCCCATCGAGCGAAACGCGGCTCAGATGGCCGTACAGCGTGAAAAACGGATCGCCGTCGGTCGTCTCGTGCCGCAGGATGATCACCGGACCATAGTCCTGTGGTACGGCGTTGTTCGCGAAGGCGTGGACGACACCGTCGAGTGGCGCGTGCACCGGCGTCCCCGAGTCGGCGAAGAGATCGAGTCCGATGTGAATTGTTCGTCGCTCGCTGTTGGGCAACGGCCCGCCGAAGAAGGGCGCCGTGTAGAGCAGGCGTGGCTCGTCATAGCGGCCGAGCGCCACGCGCACGCCGGCTTCGGCCATCGCCGCGGCGATGCGCGGAGTCAGCTTGGCCTCGACGTTCTCGTCAGGATCTCCGCTCACCAGCGGACTCGAAACGCCAAGATCGAGTACCGCGACGGGCGCGCTCCGGAGATCGATGTCCAGTGCCGACGCGAACGTGGCCGCATTCGCGCGGACCCACTCGCGGACGCGCGCGCTG
>DATEHJ010000286.1:0-2403 GCA_035279645.1 Gemmatimonadaceae bacterium | reverse complement strand
TTATGATAGGCTCATATTCCGGGTCGGCACACCATCGCACTCGAGCCACGCGCTGAATGCCTTCGCGCACGCCCGTCGGTCTCGCCGCAATCGTTGAGTATCTGAAGCGAAAGCGCGGCTTCGACTTCACCGCCTACCGACCGGCGAGCATCGAGCGCCGCGTTCGAACGCGGATGGCCGCTGTCGGCGTCAGAAGGTATCCGGACTACGTCGACTACCTCGAGGTCTACCCCGAGGAGTTTGAGGTTCTGTTCAACACGATCCTCAGCAAAAGGACGGCGTTCTTCCGCGACGCCGCGGCGTGGGATTTCCTCGCGAGATGCGTCATCCCGCAAATGCTCGCGTCCAAGCCAAAGTCGGTGCCCGTCCGCGTGTGGAGCGCGGGCTGCGCAACGGGAGAGGAAGCTTACTCCCTTGCGATGCTCTTCGCGGAAGCGATGGGCGCGAAGGGATATCGGGAACGCGTGAGAGTCTACGCGACCGACATCGATGTAGCGGCGCTCGCGATGGCGCGTCGGGCCGCGTACGACGAAAGGGAAATCGCCGGCGTGCCCGAGCAACTGCTCGCCAAATATTTCGAGCTGGCCGACGGTCACCGCGCTGTCCGCAAGGAATTGCGGCGCAACGTCATCTTCGCTCGCCACGACTTCATTCAAGAAGCGCCGATCTCGCGTCTCGACCTGCTCGCCTGCCGCAACGCGCTGATGTATTTCAATGCCGAGACGCAGTCGCGGATGCTGAGGCGATTTCATTTCGCGCTCCAAGATGGGGGCGATTTGTTCGTGGGGCGCGCCGAGTCGCCGCGCACGGGCGCCAACAGATTTGCACCGATCGACTGCGGCAGTCGCATCGCGGTGAAAGTGGCACACGTCAAAGAACAGCGGGCCGGCGCGTCCAACGAGAGGCGCGGCACGGTCGACCGAAATGCGCGAGTGCGGGAGTCCGCACTCGAAACCGTGCCGATGGCGTTGCTGGTTGTCGACTCGAGTGGATCACTCGTCGTCTCGAACGGACGCGCACGCTTGCTGTTTGCGCTGTCCCCAGCGGACCTGGGCCGGCCGATTCACGAGCTCGATCTCGGGCCACGGTCCGCCGAAATTCGCTCGCGTATCCAGCAAGCTTTTGCGGGCGGCCCGGCGGACCCGCTACGCGATATGGAGTCGCACACCGCGGGCGTCGAGACGAAATGGCTGGACGTTCTCGTCACGCCTCTCTCCGACAACGAAAAGGCCATCTCGGGCGTTGCGATCGCGGCTGCCGATGTCACCGTCGCCAAACGACTGCGACGAGCGCTTCTAAGCTCCAATCAAGAGCTCGAAGCCGCGTACGACGAGCTCAAGTCGACCCACGAACAGCAAGAGACCGCGAGCGAAGAGCTCCGATCGATGATCGAAGAGCTGGAGACGACGAACGAGGTGCTCTGGTTCGCTAATCAAAAGCTGGAATCGATAAACGAGGATCTGAGGTCAGGCAACGCGGCGCATGAGACGTCAACAGGGAGCTCCGTCAGGGCGGTGTAGAGCTGAGGACCATCAACGGCTTTCTTGAGCGTATACTCAGCGGTCTCGCGGCGGCGTCGCGGTCGGTGACGCAGTGGCCGCGTAAGGCGCGAGGCCGAGCCGAGACCCTAACAAGTCGTATTCAATAGACGCCCATTTACCAAGACCGGGGCAGTCTTATGCCTGACGAGGGCAAATGCTCGAACGCCGCGAAACCCAGAAGGGTCCGCGACGTCCAAGCCTTACGAGAGCGCCGCTAGCGGCGCACCAGGCGTACCGACCCGACCTTCCTGTTTCCTCGAGACGTGCGGATGACGATCTCGATGTCCCTGCCAAGCCGGAGCAGAATGCGAACCAGCCGGTCCGTCGAGAAGCCGCGCAGCTTGCCGTTGAGCAGAAGGGAAACCTGCGAGCGGGCCTCGCCCGTCTCGTCCGCGACCTGAACCTGCGACATGTCACGCTTGTCGACGATGCTCTGAATCTCAGAGAGCAGCTCTTCCTTCTTGATGAATGGGTTGCGAACTCCCGGCTGTGAGCCGCGACGTCTGCGTTTTGCTGTGCCCACCCTGACCCCGTTTGTAAATGGTGATCGTGAGTGTCCTTCGTGCCGCGCGAACATTAATGAATTCTCACGATTCGGGAAGACCCGATTTTAAACCGAATTACGAGACTTCACGAATTGCATACAAGGGCATCCGTGTTTTCACTAAGAAATTGATTCAGATCTCTTGACGTACGCTCCTGAACCGACGAAGCTCCGTCTTCCGGCCGAAGGATGGAATGGAAGAGATGGAGATCGAACCGCTTGCCAATGGAGGCGCGGTGGCGACGCCGCGCACGAATGACCTCTCCCTTCTCACCACTGCCGACCTCCACCCGTCGTCCCCGCCCCGCCCGCACCCTT